>NZ_JBFTNE010000003.1:0-193594 GCF_056397325.1 Cupriavidus sp. 05N39 | reverse complement strand
ACCCAGCACGCTGCGAAGATCGAAATTGCCCGGTTCGTCCGGCTGGACGCGGTCGGCGCAGGCGCCGAGGTGGTGCGCCATGCGGCTCTGGGCCAGGGCGGCGTCGCCCTGTTCCAGTGCATCGAGAATCTCTTCGTGCTCGTCGAAGGAGCAGGCGTTATTGCCTGGCGCCTCGACGCTGGCAATCATCAGCGTGGTGCGCGAGACCAGCCGACGCATCATGGTGACCAGCAGCGCGTTGCCGGAGAGTTCGGCCAGCGCGGTATGGAACTCGGCCGACAGGCGGATCCATTTGGGGCGCTCATTGGTGAGGAAAGCCTGGCGCTCGGCCTCTACCATCTTGCGCAGCGGCGCGATCACGCGCTTGACGTCGCGCATGGCGGCAAGCTTTTCCAGCACGGCGCGCTCCAGCATCTGGCGCAGCTCGAACATGTCGTGCGCTTCGTCGGTGGAGGGGCTGGCGATAAAGGCGCCGCGGTTGGGCTCGAGATCGACCATGCCGTCTGCGGCCAGGTGCGCCAGTACCTTGCGCACCGTGTGGCGCGCGGTGGCATAGATTTCGCACAGCGAATGCTCGGTCAGCTTGGTGCGCGGCGGCAGCCGGTGCTCCATGATCGCGTCATAGATCTCGTGATACATGCGCTCCTCGACGGAGCCCCTGCGGGCGGGCTTGATTTCGGTCGGGGCGGCGGTGTCATCGGCACCGCCAATCAGCTTGAGACTCTTGGACATCTTGGCACCAGTGTATTGGTGAGGAGGGGGAGCGGCGCGCCGCCGGCAGCGAGTAAAAGCAGGGTGGCGCGCCCCAAAAATTGTTGACAATTATTTGGTTATGGCGGCAATATTGTCAACAAAACCGAGCTAGGTTTTCGACAACTCAGGGTAATTCCCGAGTTGCCATACGGAGTGGTGCAAAGCATTGTCGCCCTGCACCAGTCCAGCGCCGGGATGCGTTAGAAATACGTACCGAGCGGGCACCATTCCCACAAATGGTGCTAGTGAAGGCAGCGGCGCCTCTCACAACCCAAAGCCCTAAGGAAGAACAGGATGGGACGCTTGACCACTCATGTACTCGACACCGCAGCCGGCGCACCCGGCGCCGGCATGTCGATTACCCTGCATAAAATTGTCGACAATCGCAAGGAGACGCTGAAGACAGTCGTCACCAACCACGATGGCCGTTGCGACCAGCCCCTGCTGGATGGCGACACCATGGCCGCCGGGGTGTACGAACTCGAATTCGGTGCCGGCGATTATTTCCGCGCCCAGGGCACGAAGTTGCCCGAGCCAGCTTTCCTCGACGTGGTGACGCTGCGTTTCGGTATTGCCGATACCGCCGCGCACTACCACGTGCCGCTGCTGGTTTCCCCCTGGTCGTACTCGACCTACCGCGGCAGTTGAGCGCGGTACGGGAAACAAAGGAGACAAGACATGGAAGGCTATATCCTCGACTGGGCCAATATGCTGCTGCGGTGGGTGCACGTAATCACCGCGATCGCATGGATCGGTTCCTCGTTCTATTTCGTCTGGCTGGACAACAGCCTGACCCGCCCCGATGACCCCGACCTGCAGGAGAAAGGCGTGGGCGGCGAGCTATGGGCGGTGCACGGCGGCGGCTTCTACAACCCGCAGAAATACCTGAGCGCGCCCAAGACATTGCCGGAGAACCTGCACTGGTTCTACTGGGAGTCGTATTCCACCTGGATGACCGGTTTCGGCCTGCTGGTGGTGCTGTACCTGTTCAACGCCAGCACGTTCCTGGTCGACAAGAACGTCATGGACATGTCGGCGGGCGCGGCGATCGGGTTTGCGCTGTCTTACCTCGCCGTGGGCTGGGTGGTCTACGACTGCATCTGCCGCGTGTTTGGCAAGAGCGACCGCACCGTCGGCATCCTGGTGGCGATCTACGTCGCGCTGGCTGCTTACGTGGCCTGCCACGTGTTCTCGGGCCGCGCGGCGTTCCTGCTGACCGGCGCGATGATCGCCACCATCATGAGCGCCAACGTGCTGGTGTGGATCATTCCCGGCCAGCGCAAGGTGGTTGCCGCGCTGCGCGCCGGCGATCCGGTGGATCCGGTGCATGGCAAGAACGCCAAGCAGCGCAGCGTGCATAACACCTACTTCACGCTGCCGGTGCTGTTCGCCATGCTGTCGAACCACTACAGCATGACCTACAGCTACAAGTACAACTGGGCCGTGCTGGTGCTGATCATGCTGGCCGGCGTGCTGATCCGCCAGTTCTTCATCCTCAAGCACAAGGGCAAGATCAATGTCGCCTGGCCTGCCGCCGGTGTCGCGGTGCTGGCCGTGGTCGCGGTCATGATCGCGCCGCAGCCGCGCGAGACGGTGGCGAACAAGGATGGTGCTGCCGCGCAGGTGAGCTTTACCAAGGTGCAGGAGGTTATCAACTCGCGCTGCGTCCAGTGCCATGCCGCCGCGCCGAAGATGATGCCGACTGCCGCCAAGGGCATCAAGCTGGACACGGCCGACGAGATCAAGGCGCACGCGCAGCTGATCTATCAGCAAGCGGTGCAGCAGAAGGCCATGCCGCTTGGCAACGTCACGCAGATCACGGACGACGAACGGGCGCTGCTGGGCCAGTGGTTCGAGGCCGGCGCCAAGACGACCAACTGATCCGCCAACTGATTGACGGGGATCCTCGCGGATCCCCCCTGACCGAGCATCGGTGATCGACGGTCCGGTGGCCGTGCAGCTTGTGGCCGGAGGTCTGGACTGGCGAGGGTTTGAACGGGGCGCACGCCCCGTTTTTTTGTTTCCGCACGGCGGCGGGCCAGGGGCCTATTGCAGGTTCGCTATGTAGTTGGCGAGGTTCTGGATATCCGCGTCTGACAAGCCACGCGCCACGCTGGTCATGTTGCCGGCGTCATTGGTGCGCTTGCGCGAGCGGAAGTCTTCCAGTTGCTTGACGATATAGGCGTACTGCTGTCCGGCCACGCGGGGAATTTCATTCTGCCCGCTGAAGCCGCCGAGATGGCACATGGTGCAGAGCACCTCTTCGGACTTCTTCCTGCCGGCTTCCACTTTTTGCCCGTCTGCCTTGAACTGGGAAGGAATGGGCTTCTGCGCAGCGAAATAATCCGCCAGGTCCAGCATATCCTCGCGCGATAGCGGCGCGGCCATCTGCGTCATCGGCGGGTGGCCGCGGCGGCCTTCCTGGAAGTCCTTTAGCTGCATGTAGATGTAGCGCGCGGTCTGGCCGGCGAGCACCGGATAGCCCGGATTGCCGGGGTTTCCCGTCGGCCCGTGGCAAGCCACGCAGGTTTCCGCCTTGCGCTTGCCGGCCTCGGGGTCGGCGCGCGCGATGCCGGCCGCGCATGCCAGCAACACGCACAGAACAAGTGCCAGCCCCGACAGCGCAAACTGCCGGGGCCGTCCGAGGGGGATGCGCATGCCTATTGCACGGCGAACACCAGCACGGTGTTGCCGCGCTTGAAGTCCAGTTGCGTGTTGCCGCCCGCCGCTACCGCGATGTACTGCTTGCCGCCCACCATGTAGGAAACCGCGGGTGCGTTGACCCCGGCGCCGCATTGGTACTCCCACAGCTTCTTGCCCGTGCTCGYGTCGAAGGCCCTGAACAGGCCGTTGCCTTCCCCGTTGAACACCAGCCCGCCGGCGGTGGCCAGCACGCCGCCGATCAGCGGCTGCTCGGTCTTAAAGTCCCAGGCAACCTTGCCGGTATCGATATTGACCGCGGAGAGCTTGCCCCATTGCGCCTCGGACGGGATGGTCTTGAACGCGCCGCCCAGCCATAGCTTGCCACCGGGGTAGGGCGTCGCTTCCACCTGGTAAGTCATGGGCTGGTGCAGGTTGGCGGCATAGGCCAGCCGCGTCTTCGGGTCGAACGCCATCGGCGACCATTCCACGCCACCGTTGGCGCCCGGCAGCATGCGCGCGCCGGAGGCGGTGGGCAGCGTCCACATGTTCTCCTGCGGGATCATGGCCTGGGAGAAGCGGATCAGATGGCCATCGCGGCGGTCATGCACATAGATGTGGCCGGTCTTGCCGCCGTGAATCACGCCGGGAATCATCTGGCCGCTTTTGTCGCGCACGTCGACCAGGATCGGCGGGCTGGCGGCGTCAAGGTCCCACACGTCATGGGCGACATATTGGGAGTGCCATTTGTAGGCGCCGGTATCCAGGTCGACTGCCACCATCGAGTCGGTATAGAGGTTGTCTCCGGGGCGGATGGCACCATACAGGTCGGGCGATGGGTTGCCCACCACGAAGATCGCCATCTTGTTCTTGCGGTCGATCGCCGGCGGCATCCAGACGCCGCCACCAAGGGACTTGTAGAAGTCGCCGCCCTTGTCGGCCAGTTGCTTCTTCTCCGCCGCGATGTCGCGCTTCATGTCGCGTCCCGTCGCGTCCGTGGTGGCCCAGACGCCTTCATGCCCTTTCTCGGGGATGGTGTAAAAGGTCCACAGCAGCTTGCCGTCGGTGACGCTGTAAGCCTTGAGGAAGCCACGGATGCCGTACTCCCCGCCGTTGGTGCCGATCAGGATCTTGTCGTCCACCACGACCGGTGCCATGGTTTCCGAATAGCCCAGCTCGGGATTGGCGATCTGGGTTTCCCACAGCAACTTGCCGGTTTTGGCATCGAGCGCGACCAGCTTGGCGTCGAGCGTGCCCATGTAGAGGCGGTCGCCGCTGACAGCCACGCCGCGATTGTTCGGGCCGCAGCAGAAGGTCGTGATCGGACCCATCTTGTGCTTGTAGTGCCAGAACTCCTTGCCGGTCACGGCATCGATCGCATAGACGTGGTTGTAAGAGGTGGTCAGGAACATCACGCCGTTGACCACGATCGGCGCGGTCTCCATGGACTCGATCACGGCGGTCTGGAACTGGARGGCCGGCTTGAGCCTGGCGACGTTCTTGGTGTTGATCTGGCTGCCCGGGTAATAGCGGGTTTGCAGGTAGGAGCCGTTCGAGTGCAGCCAGTCGTTCGCATTGCCGCCGGCGGCATCGAGTTGCGCCTGCGTAACCGATGGCAGGGGCCTGGTCATGGCGGCGCCGGTCGTCGTGGCGGCGCCCTGGATTTCGTCCGCGCCGAAGGCGACGGTCGCAACGGACGCGGCGCAGGCGGCAAGGGCCAGGAGTAGCAGGGGGAGGGTCAACCGGGAAGGGCTGCGAGCTGCGAGCATGGGGAGCTCCTTTCTTGCATTCTTTTGTGCCCCCGGCTTTCCCAGGACAAAAGCATGTGCGCGTTGCRCACCGAGGCGGCCCGGGGTCAAAAGCAGTATAGGAAAGAGTGCAGGCAAAACAACCTTGTATCGCAATCGCTTGCATCACTGCCGCCGCCGCGCCGCAATATCAAAACATGCCGCGCCGCAACACGCGCTCGGACGCTCCTTGAATTAGCGCGCCTTACGCACCACACTTAGCCGGAAACGTGCAGCGATGAGGCTGGCCACCTATGCGTGGCGGGGGAGACGGACATGGACGGACGCACAGGATGGCGCGCGGGGATCGCCGCGCTGCTCTGCGGCATGGGCATGTTGTGGCTGCCGGCAAGGGCAGACGACGACATCGGCCTCAATGCCCGCTTGCTCGCGGCCGCCAGGGCGGGCGACGCCGCGGGTGTGCGTGCCACGCTGCAACAAGGAGCGGCGGTGGACGCGCGCAACCGCATTGGCGATACCGCATTGCTCACCGCCAGCAAGCGGGGCCTGACCGAGATGGCGCGCACGCTGGTCGATCACGGCGCCAATGTCAGCCAGGCCAACGTGCAAGGCGTCACGCCGCTGATGGCCGCGGCCTTTGGCGGCTATGAGGAGATCGTGGCGATGCTGCTGGTGCGCCATCCTGATCTGACAGCCACGGATCGCGTCAACAAGAGCGCCATGGTCTATGCGGCAGGCGAGGGCCACGCAGGGGTGGTGCGGCAGTTGCTGGATGCTGGCGTGGACGTCAACGCCACCTACGGCAACGGGCTCACCGCGCTGATGTGGGCGGCCGGCTACGACCGGGCCGATACGGTGCGCCTGCTGCTCGCCAAAGGTGCCAGGCAGGATCTGCGCGACAATCGCGGACTGACCGCGCGCGAGATCGCGGAGCAGGTGCACGCGTCGAAGGTGGCGAGCTTGCTGGACGCGCCGCGCTGAGCGCCTTGCTTGCGGCGCGGCAGGCCCGGCACCCGATGCCGGCCTGGCCCGCCGTCATGCCGGGATTCCGCTACCGCCTCGTCAGACCGCCGTACGCCGCGAGGATGCGGGCGCCGGGGGGCGCCCGCATCCTCGCGCGTAGTTGGACCAAAGTCCAATATCTGCGGTCTTCCAACTGTCATAGTCTTAATCGAGCGTCGAATCAGGTGGGGCCCTGCGGTGCCTGTATGGGGAATTTCGCCATGAGCAAAGTCAAACCGTTCGTCGCAGTGGTTGATGACGACGAATCGGTGCGTCGTGCCATCAAGCGGCTTTTGCGCTCCATCGGGCTGTCATCGGAAACGTTCAAAACCGGGGACGAGTTCCTGGATATGTTCGATTCCATTCCGTCATATCGCCCAGGCTGCGTCGTGCTCGATGTGCAGATGTCCGGCCTGAACGGGCTTGAGGTCCAGCGGCGGCTCACGGGCAGCGGCATCCCGGTGATCTTCATCACGGCGCATGACGAAGCCGGTGTCCGCGAGCAGGCTTTGGCGGCTGGAGCGGCGGCCTATCTGCGCAAGCCGTTTAACGATGAAATCTTTATCAAGGCCGTGCGCACGGCCATCGATCCGACTTCCGAGGGGTGAGGAACGCGAACCGGCTTCGAGCGCCCGGCAAGCGGCTATTGGACCAAGGTCCAATTGTTTTAGCGGGACCCGGATATCACTATTGATATGAACCGGCAAGAACATCAGGTGGGAATGCGCTTTACACCATGTCGTCATTTTCTGAATGGAGCACGCATCATGATCAAGTACCTTCGGCTCATTCTCGCGATTCCGGTCATGCTGGTCGCGGTAGCCTGTTCGACCCAGCAGACGTCAACCGTGGGCGGTGACCCGCAGCTGGAAGCGGCCGCGCGTGCGGCCCTGGCAAAGCTGAATGATACGAATCCCAGGACCAAGAACCTCCTGACCGCGGCGAAGGGGGTTATCGTGTTCCCCGACATCATGAAAGCGGGCTTCCTCGTGGGCGCGCAAGGCGGCAACGGCGTGATGTTTGCCCCGGATGGCAGGGTGCTGGGCTACTACAACGCCACGGCGGTCTCGTATGGCCTGCAGGCGGGCGCCCAGACCTTCTCACTGGCAATGTTCTTCATGAACGACAAGGCTTTGAGCGATCTCAATGATAGTGACGGGTTGTCGGTTGGCGTTGGGCCGAGCGTTGTCGTGGTGGATGAGGGCGTTGCAAAATCCATGACCAGCCAAAACCTGACATCGGACGTCTACGCCTTCATCTATGGGCAGCAGGGCTTGATGGCCGGCCTCGGCTTGCAAGGTCAGAAGATCACCAAGCTCAGTAAATGAAGCCGATGACGGTGCCTGTCGGTGGGGCTCCACTTACAGCTAACGCGCGTCGCGCCCCTTGCGCTCGACGCGCGTTAGGTTCGCCTGAGCGCGACAGCAGCGTGGGGCGGCGTGCATTGCGCGGCATTGCCTGTTGGCCTGGTTCACGGAGGACCAGCGAACTGGCCGGCCAAGGAATATGGGGGAGTCTCAGGTCATGCTACGAATGCAGCGAGTCCCAATTGGCCTGATCGCGTGGATGCTGGCGTTCGGTGCCGCCGCGCAGCAGCCCATCATCTATCCAGCCAAGGGGCAGAGTACGCAGAAGCAGAACTCGGACACCGCCGAATGCCAGTTGTGGGCGAAGCAGAACACCGGGGTGGATCCCGTTGCCATTGCGCAGCAATCCGGCCAGCCAAGTGCTCCGCCGCAGCAAGGGGGGCGGGTCAGGGGCGCCGCGGGCGGCGCCGCCGTAGGCGCTGCGGTGGGTGCGATCGCGGGCGATGCCGGCAAGGGTGCGGCGGCTGGCGCGGTCACGGGGACCGTGGTCGGTGGCTCGCGCCAGCGACGCGGCAACCAGGCCGCGGCCGAACAGCAGCAAGCGGGTCAGCAACAGGCGTCCCAGCAAATGGCCACGTTCAACCGGGCGGTGGCGGCGTGCATGACGGGCCGGGGATACACGGTGCAGTAGTGCTGTAGTGCGGTAGTGCAGTAGAGGGCAGGGGCGGAGAGTTGGGGATCCACAGATGACAACGAAACCAAGGCGAACCGCGTTCGCGTCCGCGACAGCATGGCGCAGAGACGCGGGGACTATCGCGCTCGGCGAGATCCCCGGCGCAATGGCGTTGATGCTGGTGAATCGCGACGACGTGCTTGTGCTGTCTGGCTACGGCATGCCGCCGTAGCTGGCTGCGGGTCCGGCGTGCTTGCGTTGTGTTCCAAGAGTCCGAGTTCCCAATGGGAGACTCAAATGGTGATTTCACCTTCGCGGATCGTAAACGTCGGTTGCAGGCACGCGCTCAACCGCGCCCGCCTGCAGTTCGCGTTTGCCGGGGCGACCTTAGTGCTGCTTGCCGGCTGCCACAAGCAGGCGAACGAAGTGCCGCGTGCGATAACCGAAGTGACAGTCATGACTGTCGCGCAGCGTGACACGCCGGTCGAATTCGAGTTCACCGCCCAGACGCAAAGTTCGCGCGAGGTCGAGATTCGCGCACGTGTCGACGGCTTCCTGGAAAAGCGCGTCTATACCGAGGGTGCGCTGGTGCGTGCCGGGGAGACGCTCTTCCTGATGGACGCCAAGCCATTCGAAGCGGCACTCCAGTCGGCAAAAGGCCAGCTCGCGCAGCAGCAGGCCAGGCTCACCGTGACCAAGGCCAATCTGGCCCGCGTGGTTCCGCTAGCCGCTCAGAACGCCCTCAGCCAGAAGGACCTTGACAACGCGACGGGCAACGAAAAGGAGGCCGAGGCCGCGGTGATCGCCGCCCAAGGCGAGGTCCGGACCGCGGAGCTCAACCTGAGCTACACGACGATCAAGTCCCCGCTCATGGGTCTGTCGAGCTTCGCAAGGCAGCAGGACGGCAGCTACGTGACAGCGGCCGCGACGGGCTTGCTGACCTATGTTTACCAGCTTGATCCGATGTGGGTGAACTTCAGCATTTCCGAAAATGAATTGCTGTCCTACCGCGACCAGGTCGAGAAGGGACAGCTGCGGTTTCCGCCCAACAACGACTTCGAGGTCACGGTTGTGCTTGCCGATGGCAGCCTGTTCCCGGGCAGCGGCCATATCAATTTCACCAATCCGGCATTCAACACGCAAACCGGAACCTTCCTCGTGCGGGCCTCGTTCGCCAATCCGCAAGGCACCCTGCGCCCCGGGCAGTTCGTGCGCGCACGGGTTGCCGGCGCGGTGCGCCCCAATGCGATTCTCGTGCCGCGACGTGCCGTGTTGCAGGGTTCCAAGAGCCATTTCGTCTGGACCGTCGATAAGGATTCGAAAGGCCATCAACGGGTTGTCGAAGTCGGGGAATGGAACGGCGATGACTGGTTCATCAACGCGGGCCTGAAAGCCGGCGAGCGGATCGTCGTCGACGGCGCCATTCGCGTCGTCGCCGACACGCCGCTGAAAATCACGCAGGCGCCGGCCCAGAAAGCCGCCGCCGATACGCCGCGCAGCGAAGAGCGAAGCCTGTCGCGGCGTCAGTCTGACACTATCGCGACGAACTGACCGGGCAGGCGAAATGAACATTTCCCATTTCTGCATTGACCGGCCGATCTTCGCGTCGGTCATTTCGATCGTGATCACGCTCGGCGGCGCGCTGGCGATGCTCAACCTGCCCATCGCGCAGTATCCTGACATTACGCCGCCGCAGATTACCGTCTCCGCCACGTACCCCGGTGCGACCGGGGATGTGGTTGCAAACAATGTCGCCGCGCCGATCGAGCAGCAGGTCAATGGCGCGGACAACATGATCTACATGAACTCTTCGAGTTCATCGACCGGCAACTTCACCCTTAACGTCTTTTTCGAGATCGGCACCAACCCCGAGCTTGCCCAGGTCGATGTGCAGAACCGGGTGAACCTGGCGCTGCCGCAATTGCCTTCGTCGGTTCAGGCCCAAGGCATCCAGGTGCAGAAGAAATCCTCGGCGTTCATGATGGTCCTCGCCATCTACTCGCCCAGCGAACGCTACGATGCAACCTACATTGCCAACTACACCAACATCTACGTGCTGGATGCGCTAAAGCGCATACCCGGCGCCAATCAGTCGAGCATCTTCGGCACGCCTGATTACGCGATGCGTATCTGGCTCAAGCCTGACCGCATGGCGCAGCTCGGTATCACGGCCTCCGACGTGCAGAAGGCGGTCGCCAACCAGAACCAGCAGTTCGCGGTCGGCAGCATCGGCCAGTCGCCAACCGGCACGGCAGTCGAGCAGTCATTCGCGGTAACCACCACCGGCCGCCTGAGCAATCCGGCCGAGTTCGAGAACATCATCCTGCGCGCGGCGAGCGGCGATGCCGCGATGGTGCGTCTCAAGGACGTCGGCCGTGCCGAACTCGGCAGCAAGGACTATTCGATCCGTAGCAAGTTCCAGGGCAAGCCGGCGACGGTGATCGCCGTTTATCAGCAGCCGGGCGCCAACGCGCTCGACGTGTCCAACCAGGTGCGCAAGACGCTGGCGGAGATGAAGAAGTCGTTTCCGGAAGGGCTTGAGTACGAAATCGCGATGGACACGACCGAGTTCACCCGTGCGTCGATCTCGGACGTCATTCACACCTTCTTCGAAGCACTCGTGCTGGTGGTGATCGTCGTGTTCGTGTTCCTGCAGAGCCTGCGCGCCACTTTGATCCCGGTGCTGGCGGTGCCTGTGTCGATTGTCGGTACCTGCATGGGCATGATGGCGCTCGGGTTTTCGATCAACATGCTGACCTTGTTCGGCATGGTGCTGGCGATCGGCATCGTGGTGGACGATGCCATCGTGGTGATCGAGAACGTCGAACGGAATATGAGCGTCCACAAGCTGAATCCGAAGGACGCCGCCAAACGGGCCATGGACGAAGTCACGGGGCCGGTGATCGCGATCGTGCTTGTGCTGTGCGCCGTATTCGTGCCGGTGGCGTTCCTTGGGGGTATTACCGGACAACTGTACAAGCAGTTCGCCATTACCATTGCGATCTCGGTGGTGTTCTCGGGGCTGGTCGCGCTCACGCTGTCGCCTGCGCTGGCGGCATTGCTGCTGAAACCCGGACACCATGAAAAGAAGGGCTTCTTCAGGTGGTTCGAGAATGCCTTCGGGCGCATGACCGCTGGCTATACGAACCTGGTGAAGATGGTCATCAAGCGCTTCGTGGTCGCCTTGTTGCTGTTCGTCGGCATGATCGCGCTTGCGGTTGTCATGATGCGGTCGATCCCGACCTCGTTTCTCCCGCCCGAGGACCAGGGCTATCTGCTCGGGGCGGTGATCATGCCGGACGCCGCGAGCCTGGATCGCACCGGGGCGGTGTCACAGCACGTGACCGACTATTTCATGAAGCAGCCGGCCGTGGGCAGCGTCACGGTGGTCGACGGCTATAGCCTGCTCGACAGCCAGAACAAGAATAACGCCGGAGCGTTCTTTATCGGGTTCAAGAGCTTCGACGAGCGCTATAAATTCGCCAACATCAAAACGCAGAATGCGCGCGCCGTGCTGATCGACGCCTACGAGCAGCTGTCGAAGGTAAAAGAGGGGATCATCCTGCCGGTCAATCCGCCGTCGATCCCGGGGTTGGGTACGACCGGCGGCACGGAGATGTGGATCCAGAGCAAAGGGGACGGTTCCATCCCGCAACTCGCGGGCGTGGTGAACGACTTCATGGCCAAGGCGAAGCAGCGGCCCGAACTGGCCCGCGTCACGTCGACCTTCAATGCGGCGGCACAGCAGCTGCTGGTCAACGTGGACCGTGAAAAGGCGGAAACCCTGGGGGTGCCGGTCGAGGAAGTGTACAGCGCGATGCAGACCATGTTCGGCTCGCTGTACGTCTCGCAGTTCAATCGTTCGAGCCGGCTCTGGCAGGTCATCCTGCAAGCGGAGCCGTCCTACCGGCTCAAGCCCGGGGATCTCGACCAGATCTTCGTGCGCGGCAAGACCGGCAACATGGTACCGCTCAAGGCCGTGGTGACCACCAAGTTCGTCACCGGTCCGGATCTGGTGACGCGCTTCAATAATTTCCCGGCGGTCAAGATTACCGCCAATGCGGCCCCGGGATACAGCTCGGGGCAGGTCCTTTCCACGCTGCAAGAGGTGGCGGACGAGGTGATGCCCAACGACTACGGGGTGGGGTGGAGCGGCGAGGCGTACGAAGCCCTGAAGGCCAGCAGCTCGTCGGCGCTTGTGTTCGTGTTCGGCCTGATCATGGTGTTCCTGATTCTCGCTGCGCAGTACGAGAAGTGGAGCTTGCCGGTGGGCGTGCTGATGGCGGTGCCGTTTGCGCTCTTTGGCGCGTTGCTTGCCATCCTGCTGCGCGGCCTCGATAACGACGTCTACTTCCAGATCGGCCTCACGATGCTGGTGGCGCTGGCGGCCAAGAACGCGATCCTGATCTTCGAGTTTGCCGTGCTGAACCGGGAACAGGGTGAGTCGGTCTATGACGCCGCGGTCACGGCGGCGACCGAACGGCTGCGTCCGATCGTGATGACCTCCCTTGCCTTCATCCTGGGCTGCGTGCCGCTGGCGATCGCACTCGGCGCATCGGCGAACAGCCGGCATTCGATCGGGACCGGCGTCATTGGCGGCATGCTCGGCGCCACGGTGATCGCGGTGTTTTTCATCCCGATGTTCTTCTACGTGCTCGAAACCATGTCGGAGAAGAAGGGCGGAGGCAAGAAGACTCCCGGTCCGGAAGGCGGCGCGCCCGGCGAGCCGGCACCGGGCTCCATTGGGGCGGGAGCGGGCGGCCCGACGGCCACGCCGTCCGCCAGACGCGAGGACGAATGACATGCGCACTTCGGCTCTTTCGCTAATGGCCTTGCTGACGCTCGGCGGTTGCCTGCTCGGGCCGAACTATCAGCGGCCGGCCGTCAACACGCCGGCTACCTTCCGCTTTGCCGAGGCGGATGCTCAGGATCTCGTCAATACGACGTGGTGGGTGCAGTTCGAGGATCCGGCGCTCAACGATCTGATCGCGACGGCGCTGGCCGAGAACAAGGACGTGAAGATCGCGGCGGCGCGCGTCGAGCAGTTTCTCGGGCAATTCCAGAGCACGCGCTCGCAGTTGTTCCCGCAACTCGGCGCAGGGGCCGGGGCACAGCGTGAGCGCGTGCCGCTAGGGACGACGACATTGCCGTCCGGCGTCGGACAGGTATTCAACCAGTACCAGGCGACGCTCTCGGCGGCATGGGAGATCGATGTCTTCGGCAAGCTGCGCCGTCAGACCGAGTCCGCCCGGGCGAGCCTGCTGGCGAGCGAGGAAGGCAGGCGCGCGACGATCCTGACGCTCGTCGCTTCCGTGGCGTCGTCCTATGTGAATCTGCTGTCGCTCGACCGGCAACTGGAAATCGCCAAGGCGACCGTGGCAAGCCGGGCAGAGTCGGTGCACGTATTCGATCTGCGCTACAAGGGCGGGGAAGTTTCACAGATGGAACTGGCGCAGAGCCAGTCCGAATACGAATCCTCGCTGTCGACGATTCCGCAGATCGAACTCCAGATCGCGCAACAGGAGGATGCGCTATCCATCCTCCTGGGGCAGAACCCGCAACCGATCCAGCGTGACCGCAAGCTGGACGACCTGGTGTTGCCATTGGTGCCGGCCGGATTGCCATCCGAATTGCTCGAACGCCGCCCCGACCTGCGGCAGGCCGAGCAGGACCTGATCGCCGCCAACGCGCTGATTGGCGCGGCGCGCGCGCTCTACTTCCCGTCGATCTCGCTGACTGGCGTGTTCGGCACGGCGAGCACCCAGTTCTCGCAGCTCTTCACCGGCCCGGCCAGGTTGTGGTCATACGCCGGTGCGGTGACGGTGCCGATCTTCACCGCGGGCAACATCAGCGGGCAGGTCAAGCAGGCCGAGGCACTGCAGCAACAGGCGCTGTTCACGTACCAGAAGGCGATCCAGGTAGCTTTCCAGGAGGTCGCGGACTCGCTGGTGTCCTTGCAGAAGACGCGCGAGAAACTCATTGTGCAGGGACGGCAGGTCGACGCGCTGGCGACCTACGCTAGGCTCGCACGGTTGCGCTACGAGGGCGGATACACGAGCTACATCGAGGTGCTGGATGCCGAGCGCAGCCTCTTCAACGCGCAACTGAGTTACGCCCAAGCGCAGGGAAYGGTCTTTACCTCAAGCGTGAATCTCTATAAAGCGATGGGTGGCGGCTGGGTGGTCGACGCGGAACGTATGACCTCGGTAGTGTATGGCGACGGCGGCAAATCCGTGCCACCGGACGCATCGCCCTCCGGCACAAGCAAATCACTGCCATGACAGCGGCGCGCCTGATCGCCTGCCACGAGTGCGATCTGCTGCAGCGCGAGACGGCGTTGCCAAGAGCCGGCATCGCGCGCTGCCGGCGCTGCGGCGCGGAGCTCTATCGGAGCCGGCCGGAGAGTCTCGACCGCGCGCTTGCATTGACGCTCGCGGCGCTCGTGCTGTTCGTGGTGGCGAACATGTTTCCGGTGGTAGGGTTGTCGGTGAACGGCGATCTGGTCCAGACGACGCTGTTCGGCGCGGTTCGGATACTCTATCGCGACGGCATGTGGCCGCTCGCCGGCCTCGTGTTCGTCACCACGCTCCTGATGCCGCTGCTGAGAATGCTCGCGATGACGTATCTCTTGCTACCGCTGCGGCTGCGACGGTTGCCGCGCCGGCCCGACGCGGTGTTTCGCGTCCTGGAACTGGCGGCGCCCTGGGGCATGACCGAAGTCCTGATCCTCGGCATGCTGGTCGCCCTGGTCAAACTCGCGCATATCGCCACGGTGGTGACCGGCGTCGCCATGTGGGCGTTCGGGGCGGTGATGCTGCTGCTCGCCGCCGCGTCCTCCGCCTTCGACGTTCGCGACCTGTGGGCCCGGATAGATGCGGCATCGCACGTAAGAGGGCGTGGCGTGATCGCTGCCTCGGCCACCACGGCTGCCCGCGCGGGCTTGCTGGTCTGCCACAGTTGCGGGCTGTTGTCGCGGCTGGCTCCTCATGCCCATGAAGGCAGCTGCCCGCGGTGCGGCACTCACCTGCACTTTCGCAAGCCGGCCAGCATCGCCCGTACCTGGGCGTTCCTGATTGCAGCGATGATCCTGTATATCCCGGCCAATCTGCTGCCCGTGATGGACACGAGTTCGCTCTTCGGCTCGGAGGAGGATACGATCCTGAGCGGCGTGGTCTACCTCTGGACCTCGGGCTCCCGGTTGTTGGCATGCGTGGTATTCATTGCGAGTATCGCGGTGCCGATGCTCAAGATCATCGCCATGCTGTTTCTCGTCAGTTCGGCACAGTTTCACTCGCGATGGTTGCGTGAGAGGCGGGCGCGCATCTATCGTCTGGTGGAAATCGTCGGGCGCTGGTCGATGCTCGATATCTACGTCATCACGCTTCTGGTTGCGCTCGTGCAGTTCAGTTCGCTGGCGACGATCAAGGCCGGCCCGGCCTCGGTCGCGTTTGGTGCGGTGGTGGTGCTGACGATGTTCGCCGCTATGTCGTTCGACCCGCGTCTGATCTGGGATGCCGTGGAGAAGGATCGTGGCTAATCCTCCTGAACAAGGCGACGAACCCGGCGCGCCTGACTTTCCCGAGGTGGTCGCCACGCAGCACTCGCGCTGGCGCCTGCAACTCGTCTGGCTGGTGCCGCTCATCGCAGTGCTGATCGGCGGCTGGCTGGCGGCACAGGCGATCCTCCAGAAAGGCCCGACCATCACCATCAGCTTCAAGACCGGCGAAGGTCTCGAGGCGGGAAAGACCAAGATCAAGTACAAGGATGTGGACATCGGCGTAGTCAAGAGCGTCATCCTGTCAAAAGACCATCGCGGCGTCATTGCAAGCGCTGAACTGGCCAAGGACGCGTCGGACTTGCTGGTCGACGACACCCGCTTCTGGGTCGTGCGGCCGCGCATCTCCGGCGGCACCGTATCGGGCCTGGGTACGCTGCTGTCCGGCTCGTATATCGGCACGGACGTCGGCAACCAGACCAAGTCGCGACGCGACTTCGTCGGCCTCGAGACCCCGCCGGTTTTCGCGAAGGATGTCCCCGGGAAGGAGTTCGTGCTCAAGAGCGAGGATATGGGCTCGCTCGATATAGGCACTCCCGTTTTCTTCAGGCGCTTGCAGGTCGGCCAGATTTCCTCCTACAACATGGACGCCGACGGAAATGGTGTCACGCTGCGGGTCTTTATCAATGCACCCTACGACAAGTATGTGCACGCCGATACGCGCTTCTGGCACGCAAGCGGTGTCGATGTGTCGCTCGATACAAGCGGCGTGAAGGTCAATACGCAATCGATGGTCGCGATCCTCATTGGCGGGGTCGCGTTTCAGTCCCCCGATGATGCAGAGAGTGGACCGCAGGCTGAGGCCAACGCCCAGTTCGATTTGTTCCGCGACCGTGCGGAGGCGATGAAGCGCCATGACAAGATTGCCGAGACATTCGTGTTCAGCTTCAGGGAATCGGTACGCGGCCTGACGGTCGGTGCGCCCGTCGATTTCCGCGGCATCGTGGTGGGCGAGGTGACAGGGATCTACACGCGCTTCGACCGGGAAAAGAAGGAGTTCAGCATTCCGGTCGAAGTGCGGATCTATCCGGAGCGTTTCACGTCGCGGTATGAGACGGGAGTCAAGGGGGGCAGGCTCACGGACAACCCTCACGCGCTTGCTGTGTGGCTGGTCGAACATGGCTTCCGCGGGCAGCTTAGAACCGGCAACCTGCTGACCGGGCAGCTCTACCTCGCGCTGGACTTCTTCCCCGCGGCTCCCAAGGCCACGGTGGACTGGGACGCCAAGCCGCCTGAGTTGCCTACGGTTCCGGGCGGCCTGCAGTCTCTTCAGGACTCGATTACAAGCCTGGTTGCCAAGCTCAACAAGGTGCCGTTCGAGGGCATCGGGAAGGATGTCCGAGTGACCTTGCAAAATGTGGACAAGCTGCTCAAGACGCTCGATGCGGAAGTGGCGCCGGAGGCGCGCGCCGCGATTGTGTCGGCGCGCACGGCGCTCGATTCGGCCAACAGCGCGATGCAGCCGGACTCGGCACTGTCGCAGAGTACAGCCGATACGATGCGGGAGCTGTCACGCACGGCGGCATCGCTTCGCGCTCTCGCGGACTATCTCGAACGCCATCCGGAAGCGTTGATTCGCGGCAAGACGGAGGACAAGAAGTGATGCGCTCTCTTCTTCTGATAGCTGCGGTACTTGCGGTTTCGGTGCTCGGTGGTTGCGCGAGTTCGCCTCAGGCGGTTTTCTATACCTTGAGTCCGGAGCGGACAACGGTGCCCGTTGAGGCCAGTGTCGCGCCACTTGCTATCTCGATCGGGCTGGTGGCGGTGCCGGACATTGTCGACCGCCCGCAACTGGTGTTGCGGGTCAATGCGACGCAGGTAAGGATCGACGAGTTCGCCCGCTGGGCCGAGCCGCTGAAGAGCCAGGTTGCGAACGTGATGGCTGCAGACCTGGCCCAGCTGTTTCCCGGTGCGCATGTTTCAAGCTATTTGCAATGGGCTGATCGTGCGACGGCGTACCAGGTTGCGGTCGACATCCAGCGCTTTGATTCCGCACCGGGCGATGCGGCGTCGATCTCGGTGTTGTGGCTGGTGCGGCCGCCAAAGCAGGGGACGCCGGTGAGCGGCCGCAGTATCGTGAGCGAGCCTGCCGGCGCTCAGGGTTACGATGCGCTGGTCGCTGCGCACAGCCGGGCGCTGGCCGCGGTCTGCCGCGATATTGCCGCGGCGATCCGCACGACGCGTGGAGAGTGACAACTTGGGATCGGCGCCGGCCGCATGGAGCGAATCAGGGGTCGGGCTTCGCCGCGGTCCGCTGTTTTTGCGGAAGGCGCTCGCCCAGCGATTCATAGATTGGCGGACAGCGCAACATGATGGGGACGACCATCGCGGTGAAGCAGGCTGTGAGCATGGGCAACAGCAATGTGAAGCTTGCCGTCATCTCCGTCACCAGGACGATGCCGGTGATCGGGGCGCGCACCACTGCCGTAAAGAAGGCCGCCATGGCGACCACGGCGAACGCGCCGGGAGAAGCGGCCACGCCCGGGAACCAGTGAATACAGATCCTGCCGAAGACAAGGCCCGTCTGCGCGCCCAGAACGAGCATCGGCGCAAACAGGCCGCCTGGCGTACCCGCGGCGTACGATACGGCTCCGAGGCCGAAGCGGATCAGGAACACCAGCGCGATGCCGGAAAGCGCGCCCGTTCCCGCGAGAGCGCGCTGTGTGATTGCGTCGCCGCCACCCACCAGGTCCGGAGCAAACCACGCGAGTAGTCCGACCCCGGCCCCGACAAGCGCGGCGCGCACTTCGGCCGGCCAGCGGGCGAGCCCATCGGCTGTGGCTAGCGCCCAGAGGATCGTGCGGCAATAGGCGACCCCTGCAAGGCCGACGACCACACCGAGCGCGAGGTGCGCCGGCACCGTTCCGGCACCGGGAAACGGTTGTGCTGCCAGCTGGAAATCCGGCAGATCGCCGTGGATCAGGCGCGCTACCGCAATGGCGCCCGCCGACGCGCCGAGCGCAGCAATGGCCGTGCGCGTCTCGAACCGGCGCATCAGTTCTTCGAGGACGAACACCGCGCCGGCGATCGGCGCATTGAACGCCGTCGCCAGTCCAGCACCCGCGCCAGCCGCGAGCAGAACCCTGCAGTCGTCCGCGTTGCGGCGAACCAGTGTCCCGAACAGGTGGGCGATCGACGCACCCATTTGCACGGTGGGGCCTTCGCGGCCCAGGGCCAGCCCGGCGCCGATGGCGAGCACGCCACCAAAGAACTTGACCGGGACGAGCGCGAGGGGTGCGGCAGGCTGGTCGGCGCTCAGCACGGCCTCGACGTGAGGGATGCCGCTGCCGCTCGCCTCTGGCGCGAAGCGCCTGACGAGCCATGCCGCCAGGGCGGTCGAGGCCGCGGCGGCGAACAGGACGAGGACCAGTCCGATGACGTGCCCGTGTGCCCACGAGACGAACAGGCCGCGTAGTCTGTCCGCATGCTCAAGCGCCAACCGGAAGAGCGTCCCCAGCAGTCCGGTGGCCGCTCCCACGATGAGGGACGCGATGGCGAGCGCGACCAGCCCGCCGCGCTGTCGGTCGACATCGGTGCTGTTCATGATCTACGCATATCTACGCAAGCGCCAAGGCCGCTCGCGCAGGTAACGGCAGCGAACGCGGAGCGCGGGGCGATCTACGACGGTGTGCAGGCGCCAAATAGTACGAACACGTCTTCGCGGTTCACAAGCGTCGCGGACATGGAGCCGGTCTTGGTGTCGAGCGCAATGCTCCAGCCGTAGCCCAGCTCCGTGCCGATAAGAAGCAACTGCCCATTGCTTGGCTCCATGAAGCGGATGTCGGTGGAACGCTGTGGTCCCGACACGGTCTTCTTTGCGAAATTGATTTTCATGAATTGCGGCGCGCCCAGGATCGCAGGAAGCGTTCGATAGCAGACCTCCCCGATATCGCAGAAGTGTGCGTCGACGGTGGCGCACAAGAGCGGCTTGCTGCCGTCGAAGTCCGCGGCGAGCACCCATGCAGGTGTTGCACAAACAAGGGTAGCGAGGGCGGTTGCCCGCAATGTCTTCAGCATGGCGCTTCCTCCTGCCTGTCGTGAACCGGCCAGCGAAAGACGGGGCAACGGACTGGCTGGCCGGCGCCCCGATGATGCTGACGTGATCGCTACTCGACCGTGTAGCCACGGCCAGTCATGCATGCCGCCACCGCACGGTTGTACGTCGAAAGCTGACCCGATGCCTGCTGCTGCATGCTTTGTTGCTGCATGTCCATTTGTTGTTGTTCGCGCCGCATCCGCATGCCGGAGCCCATCGTGCCGACGAGCGCACCGACCGCGGCTCCCTCGCCCCAGTGGCCGCCCGCGGCCCCGCCGATCAGGGTCCCGAACAATGCGCCACCCCCGGCGCCGCGAAGGAGCCGGCCTTGCTGTTGTTGGGGTGGCGGACTTTGGGCCATGCGCTCCGCGAGCGCGACAGGATTGACGCCGGTGGTTTGCTGCGCCCACGACTGGCATTCCGCGGTATCGGTTTGCTGGCGCTGCGGACTCTGTCCCCTTGCGGGGTAGATGATGGGTTGCTGCGCTGCTGCGGCCGATGCCAGCGACGCGATTGCCAGGCCGATCAGAGTTCGAGCAGTTCCTTGCATGGCTCCAGGTCCCGGGTGTCATTCGCTACGGCGTCACCGCCCGATTGATCCGGGACGGTGAGAAAACCTCTCCGGCCTCAGGCCGGAACTCGCGCCCGGCCCGTGGGAATGCCAGGATCGGGCCGCTCATCTCGTGCAGAGGTGACTGGTGGTTGCAGGACGCGCATACGCTTCGATGCGTCCACGATGCTTCGCGGTTCGCCACGGCTGTAGGCAATATTGGTATCGCTGGCGCTCAAAGGCAATTGGACCTTGGTCCAATAGGGTACCGGCGCCGCAGACTCTCCGGCATCGTTCACGATCGGTTCGCGCCGGACCCTTCGCCCGCAGCCCGTAGCGACACCAGCCGCGCAAGCACGATCGCCGGATAAAGCTGGCCGATCAGCGCCTCAAGAATCGCAAGCGCCCGCGCAGYGTTGGCGACCGGCGTGATGTCGCCATAGCCTACCGTCGTCAGCGTGACAAAGCTGAAGTAGAGCCAGACCGAGCGATCCGAAGCCGTGTCGGTGTTCGGGATTCCAGTGTAGGCGCCGGGAACGTGAACGCTGACGAGCTGGTCGGCTTCCGCCCAGACAACCCCGATCAATATATAGAGGGCCACGGCGCCCAGGATCCGGTCGAATGTCACCGTGCCGGGGCTGAACACCTTGATCCCGATGACCACGCCAAGAAGGCCAAGTGAAACAAGCACGGTTTCGTCAAGTATCCCCTGCGAATGCGCCGGCGCAAAGAGCCATCCCGCCCAGCGCACCAGGATGGCCGCAGCGGCGACCAGCGCGACCATCAGGAACTGCAAGCGGCGGTCCGACACCGCCGCCACGCCGGTCAGGAGAATCAGCGACAGGAGCAACTCCCGCATCAGCCGCGCGTAGAAGCTGTCCGGCGCCACTGAAAACGGTACGACGAACACGAGCAGCAGGAGCAGGACCAGGAGCGCTACCATGCTCCCGGCGCGTATTTGCTGCGCGTGCTCACGCCACCATTGCGCATGTGCCATAGCCGCTCCCATCCGCGTCGGAAGCGGGCGGGGCCATGCCGGCGCACAGTCTCGACGCATTGCGCAGTGAACCTAGCACCACTGAAGAGCCGGCACTATGGGACCTTGGTCCAATTGCGTCATGGCGAGCGGGGAGCAAGATATGGCTGGGTCCCTCTTTTCCAATGCCGCTCCGTCGCGGCGCCTGCCATCCCAATATGTCGTGCCAGCCATCCGCGGTGCGTGCCGCACGAGGCGGCGGGGACCCCAGTGAATCGGGGGGGCAAGGCCAGGTCCGCCGGGCCGCGGTGTTCTCGGGTAGCTCTCTGGATACCCACGGGCGCTGCGCTCATGACCACATGCGGAGGGTTGAAGCATGAATCACATCGTCATCGCCCTGATCGTGTTCGTGTGCGTATTCGGCAGTTCGCTGGTCGGCATGTACACGCGCGCCGTGCTGCCGGAGAACCACCTCAGCGATCAATCAATCGGTGTTGTCAAAATGGCGACCGGCCTGATCGCAACGATGGCCGCGCTGGTGCTCGGGCTGCTGGTGTCGTCGGCAAAGGGCACGTTTGACACCACGAGCGCCGAGCTTGTGCAGAATTCCGCCAGCGTCATCCATCTCGATCGCGTGCTGGCCAAGTATGGGCCGGAAACGCGCGAGGTCCGGGGCTTGCTCAAGAGTATCTACGCCGAAAAGGTCCAGATCCTCGGTTCTTTGGACGAGACACAGTTGGGGACGCTGGGTAATGCCGAAGCGGTCAGCCGGCTGGAAGAGTTCCAGCGCGCGCTGGAGGCACTGGCGCCCCGCGACGACCGGCAGCGTCAACTGAAGGCGCAAGCCCTCCAGATTATCGATAACGTGTTTGCTGCGCGCTGGCTGGCGTTGCTGCAGACGAAGGCTACGATTCCGATATCCCTGCTGATCGTGCTGGTGCTGTGGCTCTCCATTGTGTTCGGCACCTTCGGCTTGTTCGCCGACCGCAACGGGACCATCATTGCAGCCTTGATGATGTGCGCGCTATCGACGGCAGGGGCGATTTTCCTGATCGAGGAGATGAGCACGCCGCTCTACGGGCTGGTCAGCGTGTCGCTTGCGCCTATGCGCGACGCGCTCGCCCATCTCGGCCAGTAGGTCGGCGGGCCAGCAGGTCAGCGGTCAAACCACCGGTATTGAAGCGTGATGGAAACGGTCTGGAAGTTGCCGCCGATGCGTGCTGTCAGCCCGCGCGACCACGCGAGCTTCGCGGACCATTGCGCCGCAAGCGGAACGGACAGCGTGGCGCCGTAGCGCACGGTGCGCTGCAGATCCTGGCCCTGAGCGCCATTTACGCTTGTCTGACCGCCAGTGAAATACGTCACGTCCGCAGCGAGCCAAAGGCCGGGTCGCCAGTTATAGCCTCCGTGCCATTGGAATACAGGCAGCGGTTCCTGGCTGCGCCGATTGCCGCCGAAGAAGTCGTTGTTGTCGGTGAAGAACCACACGCCCGCCATTCCCTCCACGAACCAGTTGCCGAGAGGCTGGGATAACCCGATCTCGGGCTTGAATGCCCAACGGTTCGAACCCACGTTCACCAGGCGCGATGGCAGGTACTGGCCGGTCGGCGCGACCACGCTGAGGCTGGCGCCGAGTGAAGCGGTGGGGCTGCGTCGCGCGAATTGTTCCGGTGTGAGTGCCTCGCCACCCAGCAGAATCACGGCAAATCTCATCCTGATGTCGCCCATGCCTGACCGGTAGGCGTGCCCGGGCGCGCCCTCGACGTTGCCGGTCAGGTCCGCATTGGCGTAAGGAACCAACAACGCGACGCTTGCCGTACGTCCCGCAATCCCGAAGCTATGGGAGTAGCCCGCTGCGTAGGTATTGATCGTGGCTTGCAGGTCGGTCACCGGCAGCGAAGGATCCAGCAGGACCTCGCCGCTCGATCGCGCATAGCTCATCAACAGGAAGTTCGTTCCGACCGGCACGGCGGAATAGGCGCGCGGCTCCATTTCCTGCGCAGACCCGGAGACTGCCCAAAGGAGGATCATGCCGGCGCTCGCGTACCGAAGGCGCCGTACGGCACGTGTCGTTAATCCTGCCCGGTCCGCGCGCCGTCTGCGCGCTTCAACCGACTTTGATTGGGTGGAACGCGAGTCAATCGGCATGTCTTTGCCAGAGGCACGGGAAGCCGGCGGAAATGATCTACTCTGTAGCAGAGGATGCGATGGCGCAAGGTCCTTGTGCCGGCCATAACAAGGGGTAGCCATGAGAATTCTAGCTTTGTTGGCATGTGTGATGCTTTGCTCGAACGCGTTTGCCGAATGCACCACCAACGCGCGCGGCGTTGTGGTTTGCAACAATGGAGAATCGGCTGGTGCTTATAACCGGAACACGGGCAACGCTGCGATGTCCGAGAAAAATCAGAATGGCGTGACGACGACAGAGACGAGCAAGGGCGGAGAGGCCAAGACCAAGAATGGCAAGGGCGTATATACAAGCCCGAGCGGGAAGACATGCGCCAAGACGGCCCGGCATGAGGGCTGCAACTGAAGATCCACGGATGGAGCCAGGCACACGCAGGCGCGGTCATGTTGCCGCGACTGACGCGGGGCTCCGCGGTTGGTGAGGGGACGGCAGATGAATGCCAGCCTTATCGGCGACCCGCACCAGCTCTGCCAGTGAATGTGCCTCCATCTTCTTCATCACGCGGGCACGGTGGACCTTGATGGTCTTTTCGGCCGTGCCCAGTTCGCAAGCCATTTGCTTGTTCAGGCGGCCTTCGACCACCAGCGCCAGCACTTCCCGCTCGCGCGGCGTGAGCCGCTCGATGCGATTGTGAATCGATTCGATTTCGATGCGGCTCGCGAGCGCTTGCGACGCGCTCCCCAATGCGGTCTCGATGGCATTGAGCAGGTCGGTATCGCTGACCGGCTTCACCAGGAAGTCGGTCGCGCCCGCCTTCATCGCGCTGACGCTCATCGGGATATCGCCGTGTCCGGTGAGGAAGATGATCGACAGGGGCATGCCTGCTCCGCGCAATTCGCGCTGAAACTCCAGGCCGTTCAAGTCAGGCAGTTGCACGTCGAGTACCAGGCAGGCGTTGTAGTCCGCGGGCGGACCGCATTCGAGGTACGCACGGCACTCGAGCGCCGATCCGAACCCTTCGGCCCGGTAGCCTGCGGAGCGGATCAGGCGCGTCAACGCCCGGCGCACTGCGTCGTCATCATCCACCACGAAGACGGTTGGTGTGGCGTGGTTCATGGTCGTTGTCCGGAGTGAAGGCACTCGGCTTCAGTGGCGATGGGCAAAGTGAAATGGAAGGTGGCGCCATGGCCACTGTTGTTTTCCGCCCAGATGCGGCCCCCATGCATTTCAACAATAGTGCGGCTGATCGACAGCCCGAGCCCGAGCCCCTCGCGCTTCGACGTATAAAACGGCTTGAAGAGCTTGTCCAGCTTGTCGGCGGCGAGGCCGGGTCCGCGATCGCGTACCCAGACGCGCACCATGCCGGCGCCATCGAGCGCGGCGCCAACCACGATCTCGCGATCGTGCGCCGAGCGGGACTCCGTCGCGTGGAATGCGTTAAGCAACAAATTCAGCACGACCTGCTGCACCTGGACGCTGTCGCCCTGCACGGGCGGCAGTCCGGGATCGACGTTCAGCAGCACGCGAATGCCGCGCACGATCGCGTCGCTGTGCACCAGCAAGACCACATCGCCGATGACGCGGGCAAGGCTGAGCGGCGCTGCCTCGAGTTCGCCTTTCTTGACGAGCGCACGGATCCTGCGAAGCACTTCACTCGCGCGATGGTTGTCATCGACCAGGTCCTGCAGTATCTCGCGCACTTCGGCGAGATTGATCGGTTGTTTCGCCATGAATCGCTGGGCTGCCTGCGCGTTGCTCAGGATGGCCGTGAGCGGCTGGTTCAATTCGTGCGCGAGCGAACTTGCCAGTTCTCCGAGCGTGGAGACACGAGTCAGGTGGGCGAGCTCCTGCCTGTTGCGTTGAAGTTCGTACCGCTCTGTCCGGTCAATGATGACCGTCAGCGTAAGCGGGTCGTCGTCGGACCAAGCGCGATTGGCTGTGATTTCCGCCGGGAATTCGGTGCCATCCTTGCGCCGCGCGAACAGGTCGCGCGTACCGCCTGTCGCCCAGGCCAGCGGCGCGTCCACGGCGCCGGCACGGCGGACGGGATCGCCCTGCAATCCGGGAACGAGCGCGTCCGCGCTAGCGCCGATCAGCTCATCCTGGCGATAGCCGAAGAGCGTTGCCACGCTGGCATTGGCCAGCACGATCCGGCCATGCGCATTCGTCATCAATATGGCAAACGGCAACAGTTCCAGCGTGCAGCGCAATGTCTCGTCGCGCTGCACTCGCCGCGTGGCGTCGCGGGCGCTTTCTGGCAGATCGCCGCGCGCTTCCGCAAGGGCTTCATGCGGCTCATGGTGAGCGGCGGTGCGCCGGAACCCGCCGGCGGCAGTGAGGCGCGCGCGGATGGGGCGCCAGCTCTGCCGCCAGGACTGGCGAGATCCTGGCGCTTCGCGAGGGCATGGCTGTTCCGCGGACGATCCTGTGGCCTGCTGCTCCCACGTTGCGTTGGCGACACGGGTACGCAGGAAGTTAAAAGCAAAAGGCCGGTGCGGCGGCTTTGTTGTGCCAAGGGCCGGGGTGATCGGCGCATCCGTGGCTGCGGGTGCCTGGCGATGGCGCGCGCGCCGGAACTGCAACATCAGCAGCAGTGCGATGAGCGCAGCCTCCAGGACGGCAGCGGTGTGAACGATGGTCATGGCGCCGTGCTCCCCTGTCAGTGGTTCGCGCGGCCTGCGCGAACCCGCTGCCGTCGGCAAGCCGGCGAGCAGACGAGCAACTCAGCGCGCATGCGGTCGTATCAGGCGCTTGCGCAGTTGCAACAACGTGCGCGTTACCGGACATCTCCGCAGGGCCATGAAGCGAACCTGTCCCATATCCCTCTTTGATTTGTTGCTGCATCGCGTCCCTGAAACGCGACGCAATTCCGTTTCTGCTGGCGGATACTGGCTTGCGACAGGGCGCTGGGGTGAATGAAGCATCACTGGCGGCCAGGGCAAACCGGTTATCAAGTGGCATATGGGCAAAAAAAGTTTAGGCGCTGTCGTCCCTTTGTAAAAGGCATTAGTCTCGATTGCGCAACTACGAAAGCGGCGATACCCAGCGGGTGAGGCCGGCCGGATGCTCGAATTCGCGATCGAATGGGACCAAGGTCCAATTGCCGGCACATTGCACGCGGACTATTTTTTCAGGTGAGTGTATTTGGCTGGCCGCATGGTCCCGCTTTCAGCCTCTCGTGCCTGCGTTCGCCACGGCGGGCCAGGCCGACGTCAGGGAGCCTGGCTGTGCGCACGGCTCTGAGCGCGGCGCTATCGTCGCGGGTGAAGCGCTCCACAATCTCATCACGTCTCACCACCGGCTCCATTCCCCGGGAACGATCATGGCGCAGCCAAAAAAAGCGACCCCTTCGGATGCAGCCGCGCTCGGGGGAAGGTTCGACCATACGATTCTGGTCCTGCAAGGCGGCGGCGCGCTGGGTGCGTACCAGGCGGGCATCTTTGCTGGACTTGCCGACTGCGGCCTGATGCCTGACTGGGTTGCCGGCGTTTCGATCGGGGCGATCAATGCCGCGCTGATCGCCGGCAATGCGCCGGAGCGCCGCGTGGAGCGCCTGAGCGAATTCTGGGACCGGATGTCGGCGCATGCGCCATTTATTCCACCTGCCTACCTGGACCCGTGGCGTCCGATGCTGAATGCCTTCAGCGCGGCATCCTCGGTAACGTTCGGGGTTCCTGGCTTCTTCACGCCACGGGTTCCCCCGCCTTTCCTGGCACCCGACGGCAGCATCGAAGCCCTGAGTTTCTATGACACTCGGCCGCTCAAGGCAACACTCGAGAAACTGGTCGACTTCGACGTGATCAACCGCAAGGATGTGCGGCTCTCGCTGGGTTCGGTCAACCTGCGCTCCGGGAACTCGGTCTATTTCGACAACGCGCAGATGCAGATCGGGCCCGAGCACGTGATGGCGAGCGGTGCGCTGCCACCGGGATTCCCGCCCGTGGAGGTGGACGGGGAACTGTACTGGGATGGCGGCATCGTTTCGAACTCGCCGCTGTGGTACATCGTCGACGAGAACTTCCGGTTGGGGGCGCTGGTCTTGCAGGTCGATGTATTCAGCGGGGCGGGCGAGATGCCGCAGAATCTGCGGCAGGTCCAGGAACGAGTCAAGGACATCCAGTATGCAAGCAAGACGCGCTTCAACACGATGCGCGTCAGGGAAATCGAAGGCCTTCGCGGCGCACTGCGCCGTGTCATCGACAAATTGCCCAAGGCGCTGCAGTCGGATCCGGATGTGGAGCGGCTCACGGCGATCAGCACGCGCGGCACCGTCGCGCTGCTGCATTTCATTAACCGGCACAACACGCAATCCTCCGATTTCAAGGACTACGAGTTCTCGCGCGCCACGGTGACCGATCTGTGGAACGGCGGGCTTGAGGACGCACGCCGCGCCGTCGCCAGTCCGAAATGGAAGGAAGCGTTGGCGCTTACCAGCGGGATCGGCATTTACGACATGACCTCGTAGCGCCCCGCCAACAGGAACACACGCCATGACCGAAGCAGAGATCAAGAGGCTCGCCTTCGCGATGCCGCTCACGAGTCCCGCGTTCCCGCCGGGCCCCTATCGTTTTATCAATCGCGAGTTTCTGATCGTTACCTACCGGACCGATCCCGCCGCGCTGGCTGCCGTCATTCCCGCCCCGCTGGAGATGACCGACCCGGTCGTGAAGTTTGAATTTATCCGGATGCCGGATTCGACCGGCTTCGGCGACTATACGGAAAGCGGCCAGGTGATCCCGGTGCGCTTTCGCGGCGAAACCGGCGGCTACGTGCACGCGATGTTTCTCGACGATGGATCGCCGATCGCGGCGGGCCGTGAAATCTGGGGCTTTCCCAAGAAGCTGGCATCGCCGCAGCTACGCATCGAAAAGGATACGATCGGCGGCGTGTTGCGCTACGGCCCGGTCCCGATCGCCGTGGCGACGATGGGGTACAAGCACAGGGCGCTTGACCACGACAAGATCCTGGCGTCGCTGTCGGCACCCAACTTCCTGCTCAAGATCATTCCGCATGTGGATGGCACCGCTCGTATTTGCGAACTGGTGCGCTACTTCTGCGAAGACATCACCGTGAAGGGGGCCTGGGAAGGGCCGGCCGGGCTCGAGCTGTTTCATCACGCGCTCGCGCCGGTTGCGTCGCTGCCGRTGCTCGAAGTGATCTCGGGCGTGCATATCTTGACCGACCTGACGCTCGGGCTGGGTACCGTGGTCCACGATTATCTCGCCGCGTGATGGCGTTCGCGCGCATTGGACCATGGTCCTATATCGGCCCCCCGGCGGGTTGCATAGTCTATGGATGGAATGGCTCTTCCCTGGCGTCAGGTCGTGACGGACCCGTGCTGAGGGAATCCAGGGTCAGGCAGCGTGTCCGGAAGCGATAGTGCCTGCACATTCGCTGCCTCGTCACCATCATCGACACGACGAAGCGAGGAAGATCATGACCAGGCGTCTGCTGTGGTTTGCGGTGGTGCCGGCGCTGCTGTTTGCGGGTGTCGCCAGGGCTCAGTACCCGATCATGAACGAGGTCGCCGAGAAGCTCGTTCAAAAGTACCAGCGCGCGTCCTGCGAGCAGTTATGGCAGGAGAAAGCCCAGAAACAGGGGCAGCCGAAGCCCGCGAAGGAGCAGGAAGCCGTGCAGTTGCTGCGCGACGATCCGCAGATGCGCAACGCGTTCATCAACAGGGTGGCGGCGCCGATCGTCAACAAGATGTTCGAGTGCGGCATGATTCCGTGATCGCCGTCGGGTGCAACACCAGACTGAATGATCTACCGAGACCGCGATGATCAACGAGAAATTGCTGTTGCGCGCAGCCTTTGTGGTGCTGGGCTTGCTGCTGTCCGCGAACGGCATGGCACAGCCGTCCCAGCCGGCGCAGAACAAGCCGAAGGCCGCCGCCAAGCCGGTGCCCAAGGCTGCCGCGCCGGCGTTCCAGGCCGGCATCGAACCGCGCGCGGTAGACATCCTCAAAGGGGCGAGCGCCCGCCTGGCCGCTGCCAGGACGATGGCGTTCACGGCCGTTGTCTCCTATGAAAGTCCTAGCCGCCTCGGTCCGCCGCTCGTCTATTCCACCAAATCGCAGGTGGTCATGCAGCGGCCGGACAAGCTCAAGATCGTCACGCTCGGAGACGGGCCCCCCTCGGAGTTCTACTACGACGGCAAGAGCATGATGGCACTTGCGCCGGCAGAGAACCTCGTCGCCGTCGCGGACGCGCCGCCGACCATCGACGCCGCGCTGCAGAAGGCCTACGATACCGCGGCGATCTATTTCCCGTTTACCGACGTGATCGTCACGGATCCCTACAAGGACATCGCCGGCGGACTGAAGACCGCGTTCTATATCGGTCAGTCAGGCGTGGTCGGGAATACGACAACGGACATGGTGGCGTATGTCACCGGGGATGTGTTCGTGCAGGCCTGGATCGGCACGCAGGACAAGCTGCCGCGCCGCATCTATGCCGTTTACCTTAATGACCGTACCCGCTTGCGCCATGTGCYGGAACTCTCCAACTGGGAGCTGGACGCCGCCGTTCCCGCAAGCGCCTTCGTTTCAGCCAGCGCGGCCGGCGCGGCGCGCATTGCGTTCGAGCCGCCGGATGCAAAGGGTGGGCCGGGCATGAAGCCTCCTCCGAAGTCCAGGCCGGCCAAGGGGCAATGAGGAGACGCATCATGAAGAAAGCCGTGATCCATCTGTTGGGGTTGCTGATCCCGGCGCTCGCGGCCGGTCCCGTGGGGGCGTGGTCGCACGCCAACTATCGCGGAGGCAGCACATCGCACGCGCCAGGTTCGGATTCCACGACCCGGAGCAACGCCTGGGGTGGCAGCGAAACGCACACCTACGGGGAGGGCACGACCGCAACCGGCCGCTACGGCGGCACCGCCTCGCACGCGGAAGGTTCCGGGCAGACGACCGCCACCAACCGCTATGGCGGGACCGCGACCCACACCTACGGGCAGGGCACTACCGCCACCGGTGCGTATGGCGGCACGGCGACGCACGCCACGGGATCCGGCTATACGACCTATACGAACTCCTCGGGCGCGACGGCGTACCACAGTCCCTACTACGGTGCGACGTACCCCGCGTACCATCCGCCGGTCGTCGTGAACAACTACGGGTCCGGGTGCTACAACTGCGGTGGCTGGTCCACCGCAGGGGCCGCCGCGGCGGGCGTGGTGGTCGGCGTGGCGGCAGGCGCGGCCGTGGCATCGGCGAATACGGCCGCCGCTACATCCAATGCCTACAACGCCGGCGTGGTCGCCGGGGCGACGGCTGCCGCTGCCCCGGCCAGTACGGCGTTTGCGATGGGGGCGATCTACCCGACGCTGCCAGCGGGCTGCATCACGCCCACCGTGCAGGGCGGCACTTACTATTTGTGCGGCAACACGTGGTTCAAGCCCTCCTATGGCGCCAACGGCGTCTACTATCGCGTGGTGCCAACGCCAGCCTGAGCATCGGCTGGATTTCCGCTGGGTTTGCGCGGGGTTTGCGCGGGGTTTGCGAATACCCGGACCCCGTCGTCAGCGCATCAACCGCGCTAGCACGATCACATAGACCGCCGACGCCGCCAGCTGGGCCACGGTGATTGGCAGTCCATAGCGCATGTATGTGGCGAACGTGACCGGCTTGCCCTCGCGCGCGCAGATGCCGGCGGCCACGATGTTGGCCGATGCGCCGATGAGGGTGGCGTTGCCGCCGAGCGTTGCGCCGAACATCATCCCGACGAACACCGGAATCGCGGCCGCCGGCCACTGGGTGAACTGCTCCGCAAGCGCTGCGTCGGGCACCACTTCCGCCGCGACCAGGTAGCCCTTGACCATCAGGATCGACGCCGCCGCCACGGGAACGTTGGCCAGCAGGCTTGAAAGCACCCCGATTGTTGCAATCATCACTAGTGCAACGAGCGTGAGCTGGGTGCCGAACGAATCCTGGAGCTTCAGCGCCATGACCTGGATCAGTCCCGTCTTGGTCACCGCTTGCACCAGGCAGAAGATGCACCCAAGGAACAACAGGGTTTTCCAGTCGACGTCCCGCAGCACGCTGTCGGTCGGCTCGAAGCGGGCTTCATATCCGACCAGCAGGGCAAGGGCGCTGGCGATCAGCGCGACCGTGGGCGGCACGAGCCGCGTGGGCAGGTACTCGCCGAAAACGAACAGCGCCACCATTGTCAACAGGACGGCGAGCGAGAGCGCCGCGTAGATGGGCCGCTCGAGCTTGCGCAGCTGCGCGCGCGGCGGCAGCGGACGCCGCAGGCGCCACAGGTCCGGCATCAGGAGCGGCAATAGCGGGACGATGACGAGCAAGGCGATGACGCCGCCCAGGCTCACGCGGTGAAGGTACTCGCCAAACGTCATGCCGATGGAACTGCCCACGAGAAATGTCGCCGGGTCTCCCACCAGCGTCAGCAGGCCTGCGGAATTGCTCACGATGGCGGTCAGCACCATTGGTCCGACAAAGTCCACTTCGAGGGCGATGGCAACCCGGATGATGATGGGTGCGATCAGGATGACCGTGGTCGCGTTCGGCAGGAAGGCGCACAGGGGCGCGACCAGCGCGATCAGCAACAGCAGGAACCGTCTGCCGCTTCCGCCCGTGGCACTCAGGTACAGGTCGCCGATGCGGTCGAAGAGACCGGTGGTGGACAGGATCCGCGCCACCACCATGCCACCGAACAGCAGACTGATGGGGCCGCCGGAGGTGCGGGTGGCGCTCAGCAGATCCTGCTCGTTCAGGATCCCCAGGGAGATCAGGATGCACACGCCGACCAGGGCAGCCACCGCCATGTCCAGCAGGTTGAAGGCGATGGTGAGAATCACGGCCCCGAATACGCCAAGGACGATGTAGATCTGCAGTTCGCTCATGCGGCGGCCTCCGCTGCCCGTTGCATCGATGGGACCTAGCGCACCGGTGGCGCGTACATCAGGCCACCCTGCGTCCAGAGCCGGTTAAGTCCGCGTTCGAGACCGAGCGGGCTTTGCGCGCCGAGATTGCGATCGAACATTTCTCCGTAGTTGCCCACGCTCTGCACCGCGCGCGCGGCCCAGCCGGGCTCGACGCCGAGCGCCTGGCTGGCGTCCGCGCCGGCTTCGAATGCGCGGGCCACCGCTGGATTCCGCATGTGTTCGCTCGCGTCGGCTTGCGTGATCCCGGCTTCTTCCGCGGCAATGAGCGAGAAGAGTACCCAACGGACGAGCGTCAGCCAGCGCTGGTCGTCGTTGCGCACGACCGGACCGTGCGGCTCTTTCGATATCCGCTCGGGCAGGATGGCATAGGCTTGCGACCCGTCCCGGACGCGCAGGCGCGCGGCCGCAAGTTGGGACGCGTCGGCAGTGTAGGCGCTGCAGCGCCCCGAGAAAAAGGCGTCGGCCACCTCCGTCGCGGAGTCCACGACGAGCGGTTTCACGCTCAGGCGATTCGCTGCGGAGTAGGTCGCCAGATGGTCTTCGCTGGACGTGCCCTTTTCGACGCAGACCGTGGCGTGATCGAGTCCCGCAATCGACCGGATGCCGTTTTGCCTGGACACCATGAACGCCTGGCCGTCGTAATAGAGAATGCCGGCGAATTGCACGCGCAGCGTGCTCTCGCGCGCCAGGGTCCACGTGGTGTTGCGGCTGAGCAGGTCCACCACGCCGGTGCGCAGTGCCGGGAACCTGCCTGAAGCCTTCAGCGGAACGAATGTCACCTTGTCCGCCTGGCCGAGGGCCGCGGCCGCTACGGCGCGGCAGAAATCGGCATCGATGCCTGACCAGCGGCCCGAGGCATCCTTCGCCGAGAACCCTGCAATGCCTTCGCTGACGCCGCAGCGCAGCGTGCCGCGCGCCCTGGCCTGCGCAAGCGTATCGCCGTCCGCGGCATGCGCCGGCAAACCGGCGGCCATGAGCCACGGAAGCGTAGCCGGCAAGAGCATTCTGACGACGCGCCGAAGGAGGGTCATGCGGGCCCCTGAGCCAGTCTCGACATGGAATTGCGCTCCAGACTGATTCACTTTGTCCGCGATTCCCTGGTGCGTCAATTGGCCTTTCGGCCTATATGCGGGCGATCCACGGACGCTGGCGCGATGAGACATCGTGTGCCTCGGCGTTCATGGCGCATCCAGCGTCCCGGGGCTTTTCGGGTAGGTGACGATGCCCCAGGTCAGCGCGACGCCGGCGATTTCCCGCAGCGGCTGGTAGCTGCGCGCGTCCACCACATAGACCGCGTTCGAGCGGCCGCAGGCGATCAGCAGCCGCGCGTCGTCGGGGGTGAAGCTGAAATGCCAGCAGCGCTTGCCCGTAGCGATGTTGGCGATATTTTCATAGCTGCCCGCATCGAAGACCTGGATGGTGTCGGCACGCGAGGCCGCGACGAACAGGCGTTCGCCGGCGCGGTCGAACGCGACCCCGTAGGGCCCGGCGCGTGTCGGCACCGTGCGCAGGATGCGGTAGTCGGCCGCGTCGAGCACCAGGAATGCGTTCGCCGATTCGAGCGTGACGATATAGCGCCGCCCATCCGGGCTCACCTTGATGCCGCGTGGCCGCGATCCCGGCGGCGTCTTGAGCAGATTGAGGCGGCGGCCGCTGGCGCGCTCGTAGACCGAGACGGTGTCGTCGCCCTCGTTGGTGACCAGCAGCAGGCGAGCGTCCGGCGAGAATTCGATGCCTTCGGTTTCCAGCCCGCTGGGGATGGCGCGCGTGACGCGCCAGTCCTTGAGATCGATCACCGCGATTTCCGCCGGGACCGGGGCGCCGTCGCCGGCCTTGGCTGGCTTGCCGGCTTCCGGCGCGGGTTCCGCTCCGGGTGGCCCGTTGCGTTCGCCGGGCTCGTAGGTGACGAAGGCCTGCCCGCCGGACACGCGCACGAATTCCGGGTTCTTGCCGATCGGTATGCGCCTGACCAGTTGGCCGTCGCGCGCGTCGATGACGGAAAGGTCGCTGGTGCCCTTGTTGGCGGCCAGCAGGTAGCGGCCATCCGCGCTGATGCCGATGCCGCGCGGACCCTTGCCGCCGGTGTCCAGGGTGCGCGCGACTTCGAGCCGGCCGAGGTCAATCACCGCGATGCCGCCGGTCTCGCTGGATACATAGGCCGTGGCGGGCTGGGAGACAGGCGTCTGTGCGCGCCACGCGCACGCGGCGCAGGCGAGCGCGGCACACAGCGCCAGCGTGGTCCGGCCCGGCCAGCGATATCCCTTTTCCGTGGCCATGCGCGCCTCCCGATTGCGTTGCTCGCCGTGACGGCCGGCTTCATGCCATCCCGGGATGGCAACCCTGCGTCGCTCTATTCTTGGCGAGGGTGTGGTCGCTGCCAAGGACTTTCGGTGCGCCCGCAGCCGCTAACGCCCATCCCATTCGTAGCGCACCCCCACCAGGAACAGACGCGGCGCGCCCGGCGCGACGAAGCGCTCGGTCGGCACCGACGCGCCGGGCTGCAGCAGCGTGCCGCCGGGAAATACACTGAGGCCTGCTTGTCCATAGGTTTCATAGCGGCGGTCGAATACATTGTCCACCCGCGCATAGAGCTGCCAGCGCGGGTCGACCTGCCAGCTCGCGCGCAGGTTGAACAGGGCGAAGCCGGCGGTACTGGCGAGACGCGGATCCTGCGCGGTCAATGCACCGTCTTCGTTGCCGGCAACGGGCCGCGAGGAGGAAACAATCATGGAACCGCCGAGCGTGACGGAGTCCGTTGCCCGCCAGTCCACGCCGAGCTTGAAACTGTGCAGCGGCACGCCGGCCATGCGGGTGCCGGGACGCACATTGACGGGCGCCGCGAACGGCGTCTGGATCTGGCCGTCGGCCTGGTAGGTGGCTTGCAGGTAGCTGTAGCCGGCGCGCAGCGTCAGACGGCCAAGACGCTGGCGCAGGCCGAGTTCCAGGCCCTGGCTGCGGGTCTTGGGAAAGTTCGTGAAGAAGCCGAGCGGGCTGACCGGCGAGCGCTCGAACAGGATGTCGTCGCGGTTGTCGCTGCGGTACAGCGCCAGCGTCAGGTCGGTGGCATCGGCGGCTTTCCAGCGGCCGCCGAATTCGTACGTGCGCGACACCACCTGCCGCAGGTAAGGATCGGCCTGCAGGCCGGTGGGCAACTGGCAGGCATTGGCCGGGTCGGCGCAGCCAAGCTCGATGGCGGTGGGCATGCGCGTGCCCTGCGAGGCCGAGGCGAAAACGGTGAGACCGCTCAGCAACTGGTGCGAGAGGCCGAGCGCGGGGTTGAGCCGCGAGAACGTGAAGCTCTCGTCGGAGGCATTCGGCAACGTCATCTCGGTGCGCGTGCGCGAAGTGTTCCAGCGTGCGCTCGCGGTGAGATAACTGTGCGGCAACAGCTTGATGGTGTCCGATGCATACAGGCTGAAGGTGGTGGTACGGCCATCGAGCGAGGCCGCGGTGGTGGGCGAGGAAGCGGGGTCCGCCACCGCCACGCGATCTGCGTTGAATGTGGCCGGCTGTGTGTCCTGGCGGTACGCGGCGCGGCTCAGCGCGGCCGCGGCGCCCAGTACCGCGCTGTGGATGTCGCCGGTATGCGACCACTGCGCGGACAGGCCATAGTCATGCGTGTTGACGGTCGAGGTATTGAACACGGCGTTGGCAGGCGCATTGCCGGGCTGGCACCCGTCGTCGCCGGCGTTGCCCTGGCAGTCGAGCAGGCGGTCCAGGTAGGCGTCGCTGACGTCGCCCGTGGTTGCCTGCGCGCGCCCCACGCGCAGATAGGCGGTCAGTGCCAGCTGGTCTTCGGCATTGAATTGGTGTGCGCCGTTCAGCGTCGCCTGGAACGCGCGTGTGCGCGCGATGTCCGGCGCGGTGTAGATGGCATTGCGCTGGACGCCATAGATGCTGTCGGGAACCAAGCCGTTGCCGGACAGGCTGCTGGTGCTGCCAAGCAGGCTCACGCTCCATTGCGTGTCCGTGGTGGAGCGGCCTACCTTGGCGAAGAGATTGCCCAGCCAGCTGCCGGAAAGTTCGCGCCATCCGTCCTCCCGGAACCCCGTGCCCGCGACGAAGGCGTGCCAGCCGTCGCCCAGCATCTGCCCGGCGCTGACATCCAGCCGCGCGCGGCCGTGGCTGCCGACGCTCAGGTCGGCTTCCACGCCGGGGTGTGTCTCGCCGGACTTGGTGGTCAGCGCCAGCGCGCCGCCGAGCGCGTTGAGCCCGTACAGCGGATTGCTGCCCGGCACCAGCGTAATGGTGCTGATGGCGGCCTCGGGGATCGCGGTCCAGTCGACCACGTCGCCCAGCGCCGAATTCTGGCGTACGCCGTCGAGGTAGAGCGCCAGGCCCTGGCCCGCGCCAAGGGTGGACGAGAGCCGGTAGCCGCGGTAGAGGATGTCCTTCAGGTACGGGTTGCCTTGCACATCGTTGATCACGACGCTCTCCATGTTCTCGCCGAGGAACGATGACAGGTTGCCGGATTTGGCGCGCTCCATGTCGGCATCCGTGGCGGTCTGCACATTGCCGGGAAACGCCTCGCGCGGGATGGAGAACGAGGGCAGCGGCGCGGGCGCGACCACGGTGACTTCCTTGAGGTTGTGCACCTCGTCGGCGGGCAAGTCCCGCGGCGTTTCGGCGGCCAGAACCACCGGAGCGCCCGCGGCCAGCGCCAGCAGTGCGCACCTCGCCGCCGTTCGCCGCGCTGCGTGCGCCAGGCCTGGGCTGCGCGGTCGGGGGAGGGCGGGGAGCATTACCTTCTCCGTGAGGACAAGGACGCAAGCGCACGGATTCCGGCGCACGGTCACCAAGGCATCGCGCACGCCGACGCCGTCCAGGGTGATGCAAGTGATACTTACTGTAGTGCACGGCCCGGCGCATGCCAAATCGAACCGGCTGCCGCGCAGGCGGTTTGTCGCGGGCGCTGCATTTTTCGCCTAGAGTTTGAAGGTGCCCCCGAGAGCGCTTCGCCACGCACCGGGCTTTCCGAAAGGCGTGGCGCTCCGTTTTGCTGTGTCGCAGCATCGTGATCCTCACCGGATCGAGGAGTTCGCCATGCCGTTTCCCGATCGTCCCGTCTTCAGGCCTAGCCGTGCGGAGCGCACCGGCTTCGCCGGGGCCGCCGCCGTGGCTTGCGCCGGTCAGGCCGGTACGGTTGACCGGCGCCGCCGCTTGCTAAGCGGCAGTCTCGGTTTTGCCCTGCTCGCGCTGGGCGTGTTGCCCGCGCGCTTGCGTGCGCAGGCGAGCCGGGATGGCGGCCCGATTCCCATCGGTGTGATCGGCTCCGGCCGTATCGGAGGAACGGTCGGCGGCTTGTGGGTGCGCGCGGGACATCCTGTGATGTTCTCCTCGCGTCATCCGGAAGAGCTCAAGCCGCTCGTCGACAAGCTCGGCCCGCTCGCCCGCGCGGGCACGGTGGCCGAGGCGCTGGCCTTTTCCAAGGTGATTTTCCTGGCCGTTCCATACAAGGCCTTGCCCGATATCGCCGCCGAGCATGGCAAGGCCTTTGCCGGCAAGATCGTGGTGGATGCGACCAATGCCATCCGGGCGCGCGATGGCGCCATCGCGGAAGAGGCGGCACGCAAGGGCATCGGCATTACCACCGCAAAGTACCTGCGCGGCGCGCGCATCGTTCGTGCCTTCAACTTCATGGGCGCCACCAAATTCGCGAGCGAGCATCACCGCGCCGAAGGGCTGATTGCCGTGCCGATCGCGGCTGATGATCCCGCCGCGCTGCGCGTTGGCGAGCAACTGGTGCGGGATGCCGGCTTCGAACCGGTGGTGATCGGGCGGCTGGYGACGGCCGACAGCTTTGCGCCGGGCGGCCCGCTGTTCCACCAGATCGGTTCGGCCGATGCCATGCGGGCGCGCATGGCGGAGGTCAGCGGCAAGGCGGCCGCGCAGCCGAAGTAACCCCGGCGGCTGGCCGGGGCGCGGCGCTTATGCCGGCACGGGCGCGTTGACGCTGGTCTGCCGGCCCCGGAAGTCCGTCCAGCACAGCGCCTTGAAGTCGTACAGCTTGCAGCGGCGCGCGGTCTGGAAGTACCAGCGCCAGGTGAAGTTCTGGATGATGATGCGGCCCGGCAGCGCGTGTTCGAGCAGCGCCTGCGCGCGCTTGAGGCGGTACAGCGGCACGCTCATGTCAACGTGATGGGCGGTGTGCTCCATGATGTGATGCAGGGCCGCGCCGATGCCGTAGCGGAAGCGCAGGTGCACGGTGGTGGAGACGAAAGGCTGGGCGCGTGCCCACATGGTCTTGGTCTCGTACCAGGCCACGCTGGTATGGGTGTGGTGCACATAGAGCACGAAGCCCACGGTGAAATTCCATACCAGGAAGGGCACGACGAAGCCCAGGCCCACCAGCAGCGCGACCGACTGGCCGCTGGCCACCGCCAGCCAGGCCAGCGCGCCGATCCAGGCGGCGCCGAAGATCGCCACCAGCGTGCAGTCCCACATGAAGACAGCACGGCGCGTGGGCATCTGGCGGCGGCTGGGGAAGAACATCTTGAACCACCAGATCTCGACCAGGTAGTACAGGCCCGCGCCGAAGCCGTTGCGGTAGACGCGCTCCAGCGCGCGGCGCCAGCGCGGCAGCGTCTGGAATTCCTCGAGCGAGTAGGGTGCCCAGACGAAGTCGAAGCCCTTGAGGTTGGAATAGCCGTGGTGGACCACGTTATGGCCGACTTCCCACAGGCTGTAGGGCGTGAGCGACGGCAGGAAGGTCAGCCGCCCCAGCCATTTGTTGAGGCCGCGCCGGGGCGTCAGGCTCTGGTGGCAGGCATCGTGGCCGATGATGAACAGGCGGGCGATGATGATGCCGGTCAGCACGCCCGCCGCCAGCTTGGCGAGCCAGTGGGAGAACATCACCACCCCGGCCAGCGCGGCCACGAACAGCGCCGTATCCAGCGCGAACAGCGCCAGCGCGCGCGAGGTGCTGCGCTGACCCAGCGGGATCAGCCAGCCGCGGATGATCTTGCGCGAGGGCAGGGGCGCTTCAGGGGAAATCGGCTCCGGAAAGGGGGCTTGCTGCGTGGCAATCATTCAAAAACCTTCAGTTGTCGAACGCGGGGTCGGGCACCTGGCTGTGCCCGGGACTGGCGATGCACGGCCACAGGGGGCCGACGGTGTGACAGCTTAGAAGGATTGCGTGACAGGGGTGTTGATCCGGGTCAAGCCGGCGTGGCCAGGACCCGGTGCTTCCCGGTGGAAAGTGATGATTAATGCGCGACGGAGGCCGACGCGCTTGCCGGCTCGCCCATCACATAGACCTCATCGATCACACGATCGTCGCCCAGCATGGCGAAGGCGAACAGTTGCTCTTCCAGCGTCTCCGAGCGCTCGCTGCGGCGGGCGATCAGCGGCGTGGCCTGCGGATCGAGCACGATGAAGTCGGCCTCGCAGCCCGGCGTGAAGCTGCCCACGCGCTCGCTCCAGCCCAGCGCATCGGCGGCGGCGCGGGTGGCCAGGTAGAACATGCGCAGCGCGGTGAGGTGATAGCCGCCCATGCGCGCCACCTTGTGCGCGGCATTCATGGTGCGCAGCATCGAGAACGAGGTGCCGCCGCCCACGTCGGTGGCCAGCGTCACGTTGAGGCGATAGGCGTCGGACTGGTGGAAGTCGTAGAAGCCGCTGCCCAGGAACAGGTTGGAGGTGGGGCAGTGCGCCACCGCGGCGCCACTGTCGGCCAGGCGCTTGCGGTCGTCCTGGTCGAGGTAGATGGCGTGGCCGTAGAACGCGCCCGGACGCAGCAGGCCGTAGTGATCGTAGATATCGAGATAGCTGCGCGCCTGCGGGAACAGTTCGGCAACCCACTTCACTTCGTCGCGGTTTTCCGCCACATGGGTCTGGATATAGGCGTCGGGATAGGCCTTGGCCAGTTCGCCGCAGGCAGCCAGTTGCGCCTCGCTGGAGGTCGGCGCGAAGCGCGGCGTGATCGCGTACGACAGGCGGTTCTTGCCGTGCCAGCGCGAGATCAGGTCAGCCGAATCGCGCGCGCCGGACTCGGCGGTGTCGCGCAGGAATTCGGGGCAGTTGCGGTCCATCAGCACCTTGCCGGTCACCAGGCGCAGGTTGCGCCGGTCCGCTTCGGCGAACAGCGCGTCGGCCGAGGCCGTGTGCACGGTGCTCCAGGCCACGGCGCTGGTGGTGCCGTTGCGCAGCAGCTCGTCGGCAAAGAAGCCTGCCACCGCCGCAGCGTACTCCGGCTCGGCGAAGCGGCGCTCCTCGGGGAAGGTGTAGGTTTCCAGCCAGTGCAGCAGGCCGGGCGAGGGCGAGGCGATGATGTCGGTCTGCGGGTAATGCACGTGGGTGTCGATAAAACCGGGCACGATCAGCTTGCCGCGGCGGTCGATCACTTCGGCGCCGGCCGGGATCTGCGCGGCCAGCTCGGCGTAGTCGCCGACCGCGGCGACATGCCCGGCGGTGACAACCAGCACCCCGTCTTCCCAATACTGATACGCGTCGTCATGAAACTGCGGATCGCGCAGGAAGTGCAGCACGCGGCCACGGATGGCGCGGGTGATGGACGGGTTGGGGGGCGTGGTCGTCATAGCGATGTCTCGTCATGCGCCGGCGCGCGCGTGGCGCGCCGGCATCTTGGTGTGAACCGCGCTCAGGCCGTGGAGGCCGTCGCGGGCAGGGGGGATTGCCAGAAGTGGTCGACTTCGGCGAGGAAGGCGGCCTTCTGCGTGGCGGGCAGGAAGGACGCCTCGAAACTATTGCGCGCCAGCTTGTGGCCGTCGTCCGCGGTCAGCGGCAGGGCTTCGAAGGTGGCTTCCCAGTTGGCGTTCATATAGCCGCCGAAATAGGCGGGGTCGTCGGAGTGCAGCGTGACCAGCACGCCGGCTTCCAGCAGGCGGTGCAGCGAGTGGTCGCGCAGGTCGGGATAGACCTTGAGCTTCTGGTTGGACAGCGGGCACACCGTCAGCGCCACGCGCTCGCGGGCCAGCCGCGCCACCAGGGCGGGGTCGTCGATGGCGCGCACGCCGTGGTCGATGCGTTCCACCTTGAGGATGTCGAGCGCGTCCGTGACATACTGCGCCGGGCCTTCCTCGCCGGCGTGCGCCACCAGCCGCAGGCCCAGCTCGCGGGCGCGGGCGAAGACGCGGGCGAACTTCTCCGGCGGGTTGCCCTGCTCGGAGGAATCCAGGCCCACGCCGACGAAACGGTCGCGGTAGGGCAGCGCCGCTTCCAGCGTGGCGAAGGCGTCTTCCTCGGACAGGTGGCGCAGGAAGCAGAGGATCAGGCTGCTGGAGAAATCGAACTGGGTGCGGGCCTGGGCCAGCGCGTCGGAGATGCCGTCGATCACCACGCCGATGGGCACGCCGCGCGCGGTGTGGGTCTGCGGGTCGAAGAAGATCTCGGCGTGGCGCACGTTGTCGGCTACGGCGCGCTGCACGTAGGCCATCGTCATGTCGAAGAAATCGTCCTCGGTCAGCAGCACGCTGGCGCCGGCGTAGTAAATGTCAAGGAAGGATTGCAGGTCGGTGAAGGCGTAGGCTTCGCGCAGGGATTCCACGCTGGCATACGGCAGCTTGACCTTGTTGTGCTGGGCCAGCCGGAAGATCAGCTCGGGCTCGAGCGTGCCTTCGATATGGACGTGCAGTTCTGCCTTGGGCGTCAGGCGGATACGGTCTGCGAGCGCGGCATCGAGCGTCATGGGGTTCCTTTTGCGGTCTTGGTTTGCGTCGTGTTCGCCGCCTGGCCGCCGCGGTTGGCGCTCAGCGCGCCCAGATGGGCGAGACGCTGGTCGCGAACCTGCAGCAACTGGGCGACGATGGCAACCGCAATCATAGCCGGAGCCTTGTCCGTGATGCCGGAGACGCCCATCGGGCACGTCATTTCCGCAAAGCGGGCAGGGTCAATCCCGTGCTCCGCCATGCGATGCTCGAAGCGCGCGCGCTTGGTCTTGGAACCGATCAGGCCGAAATAGGCAAAGTCATTGCGCCGCAAGATCCGCTCGCACAGCGTCTGGTCCAGGGCGTGGCTGTGCGTCATCACCAGGAAATAGCTGCCGGCCGGGGCATGGTCGACCACCGCTTCGGGGATATCCGTGGCTTCCGGGGTGACGTTGTCGGGCAGGCCCGGCGGGAACAAGGTGTCGCGCTCATCCACCCAGTGCACCCGGCACGGCAGGTTGGCCAGCACCTTGACCAGCGCATGGCCAACGTGGCCGGCGCCGAACAGCACCACCTGCAGTTCATCGGGCACCATGACGTCGGTCCAGGCGCCATCGGTTTGCAAGCTCACCGAGGGCGTGACCGCCTGCGCCGCCGCGTGCCGCACCGGACCGGCCGCCGGCACGGTGCGCGTGAGCGCGCGGCCGGCGGAGAAGGCGGCCTGCACCGCATCGAGCCAGGGCAGGTCGGGCTCGCCCAGCACCTCGAAGGCGAGCTGGACCACGCCGCCGCAGCATTGGCCCAGGGCCGGGCCCAGGGGGATGCGCACGATCTGCCGCGTCGCATCGCGCTCGGCCAGCATGGTGCGCGCGATCTCCATGCCGCGCCACTCCAGATGGCCGCCGCCGATGGTGCCCACCAGGTCGTCGGCGGTCACCAGCATGCGCACGCCCGCCTCGCGCGGGGCCGAGCCTCTGACTTCGGCGATGGTGACCATCGCCACCGGCACGCCGGCGCGCACCAGGCGGGTGGCGTCGGCGAAGCGGAAGGGTTTGAGGGGCGCGTCCTGCATGGTGATGCCTTTTTAGGTTGATGCTTTTGGTGAGGCTGGTTACGTCGCTACGGTGTCAGAGGGTGCGGCTCACTGCACTACCGGCGCAGCCACCCGCACGGCATCCACCGCATCCAGGATCGCCTCGCTCGTCGCAGGCGCCACCAGCGGCGGGTTCACCTTGTAATCCCCGACGCTGGCCACCGCATCGCGAATGGCGAAGAACACCGAGAACGGCAGCAGCAGCGGCGGCTCGCCSACSGCCTTCGAGCGRTGGATGCTGTCYTCCRCGTTGTCGTTCTCGAACAGCCGCACGGTGAACGCTTCCGGGCAGTCGTTGACGGTCGGGATCTTGTAGGTCGAAGGCGCATGCGTCATCAGCTTGCCATCCTTGTTCCACCACAATTCCTCGGTGGTCAGCCAGCCCATGCCCTGGATAAAGCCACCTTCGACCTGGCCGATATCGATGGCCGGGTTGAGGGAGCGGCCGGCATCGTGCAGCACGTCCGCGCGCAACAGGCGCCATTCGCCGGTGAGCGTGTCCACCAGCACTTCGGAACAGGCCGCGCCATAGGCGTAGTAGTAGAAGGGCCGGCCCTGCAGCCTGGACTGGTCCCAGTACAGCTTGGGCGTGGTGTAGAAACCATCGGACCACAACTGCACGCGCGACACGTAGGCCTGGCGTGCCAGGTCGCTGAAGTCAAGGCGCAGTTCGCCCGCCACCACCAGGTCGTCGCCGAACTGCACGCTGTCCGCGTCCACGCCAGCCTGGCGCGCGGCAAAGGCAGCCAGCCGCTCGCGGATCTGCCGCGCCGCGTCCTGGGCGGCCTTGCCGTTCAGGTCGGTGCCGGTGGACGCGGCGGTGGCCGAGGTGTTGGCCACCTTGCTCGTATCCGTGGCGGTGACGCGCACGCGTTCCAGGCGGATGCCGAGTTCGTGCGCCACCACCATCGCCACCTTGGTGTTCAGGCCCTGGCCCATTTCCGTGCCGCCGTGGTTCACCAGTACCGAGCCGTCGTTGTACACGTGCACCAGCGCGCCGGCCTGGTTGAAGTGGGCCACATTGAAGGAGATGCCGAACTTCACCGGGGTGATGGCAATGCCCTTCTTCAGTACCGGGCTGCCGGCGTTGAATGCGCGCGTTGCCTCGCGGCGCTCGCGGTAGGCGCTGCTGGCCTCCAGTTCGTCGAGCAGTTCGTGGATGACGTTGTCTTCCACGGTCTGGCCGTAAGGCGTGACATTGCGCTCGGTCTTGCCGTACAGGTTGGCGCGGCGCACGTCGAGCGCATCGCGGCCCACGGTGCGCGCCACGTTGTCCAAGATGTATTCGATGGCAAAGGCGCCTTGCGGGCCACCGAAGCCGCGGAAGGCGGTATTGCTCTGCGTATTGGTCTTGCCGCAGTAGCCGTCGATCTGCACATTCGGCAGCCAGTAGGCGTTGTCGAAGTGGCAGATGGCGCGGGTCATCACCGGGCCGGACAGGTCGGCCGAGAAGCCGGCGCGCGAAACCATCTCCACCGACACGCCGTCGATGCGGCCATCGGCATCGTGGCCGACTTCGAAATCGAAGACGAAGTCGTGGCGCTTGCCGGTGATCATCATGTCGTCGTCGCGGTCCGGACGCAGCTTGACCGGGCACAGCAGCTTCCACGCGGCCAGCGCGGCGCAGCAGGCGAACATGGCCGATTGCGATTCCTTGCCACCGAAGCCGCCGCCCATGCGCCGGCATTCCACCAGCACCTGGTGCGCGTGCCATCCCAGCATATGCGCGACAGCATGCTGCATTTCGGTGGGATGCTGGGTCGAGCACCACACGTGCATGCCGTCGTTTTCCTTCGGCGCGGCGTAGGCGATCTGGCCTTCCAGGTAGAACTGCTCCTGGCCGCCCAGGCGGATACTGCCCTGCTCCCGGTGCGCAGCACCGGCGATATGGCTGGCCGGCTCGCCGCGTGTCAGGTGCATCGGCGGCAGCACATAGCTGCCGGCCTGGTGCGCCGCCTCGGGCGACAGCACCGGCGCCAGGTCCTCGTACTCGACATTGCCCAGGCGTGCGGCACGGCGCGCGGCATCGTGCGAGGTGGCCACCACCACGAACATCGGCTGGCCGATGAACTGCACCAGGCCGTTGGCCAGGATGGGGTCGTCATGGATGATCGGGCCGCACTCGTTGGCGGCGGGGATATCTTCGGCGGTCAGCACCGCCACCACGCCCGGCGCGGCGCGCACCTTGTCGAGCGACATCGACTTGATGCGGGCGTGGGCGCGCGTGCTCATGCCGAGCGCGGCGTGCAGCGTGCCGGCCAGCTCGGGAATGTCGTCGGTATAAGTGGCCGTGCCGGCCACGTGCAGGTGGGCCGATTCATGCGGGCGCGAAATGCCCACTTGTGGCGTGGAGACGGCGGCCTTGGCCTCGATCTCGGCGTCGAGCAGGAAGGGTTCGGTTTGCTTGTTCATGCCGATCTATCCTTATGCGGTGGCGACGGTGGCGACGGTGGCGACGATCTGGCCGGCGCCGGGGGCGCGGACATTGACGGCGGCGGCTGGCAGCGCGTCGGCGCGCGTTTCCAGCCAGAAGCGGTACAGCAGGTTGGCGGCGCCACGGCTGCGGTAGGCGGCGGTGGAGCGCATGTCGGTCAGCGGCGTGAAGTCCTGCGCCAGCGCGCTCATGGCGGCCCGGGCGGTGGTTTCGGTCCAGGGTTGGCCGACCAGCGCGGCTTCCGTCAGGGCGCCGCGCTTGGGCGTGGCGGCCATGCCGCCGAAGGCCACGCGTGCATGACGGATCACGCCGTTTTCCAGCGTCAGCGCAAAGGCCGCACAGACAGCGGAAATGTCCTCGTCAAAGCGTTTTGACAGCTTGTAGGTACGGAAGTGCTCCGGCCCCGCGAGCGGCACGCGCAGGGCCGCGACGAACTCGCCCTCGGCCATGGCGGTCTTCTGGTAGGCCAGGTAGAGGTCTTCCAGCGGCAGCGCGCGGCGCGCTTCGCCGCGCTGCAGCACCACTTCGGTGCCAAGGGCGATCAGCGCGGGCATGGAGTCGCCAATGGGCGAGCCGTTGGCAATATTGCCCCCCAGCGTGCCGGCGTTGCGGATCGGCAGCGAGGCAAAACGCTTCCACATTTCTTCCAGTTCGGGGTGCGTGGCATTGAGCGCCGCATAGGCGCGCTCCAGCGAGACCGCCGCGCCGATTTCCACGGCGCCGTCCACCTGCTCGATACTGTTGAGGTCGGATACCTGGCCCACGTACAGCAGGTTGCCGAGCTCCCGGAACTGCTTGGTCACCCACAGGCCCACGTCGGTGCTGCCGGCCAGGATGCGCGCGCCCGGCTCCGCGGCCTTGATGGCGGCGAAAGCCGATGCCGTGCGGGGCGCGTAGAAGTGCTGGCCGCCGGCGCTGTAGTGGAACGTGCCTTCGCGTTGCAGCGAGCGCAGCGTGTCGGCGATCTGCCGCGGGTCCAGCTTGCTGGCCTGCGGCGCCGGCAGCGCCATCATGCGCTGGCCGGCCTCGATGATGGGACGGTAGCCGGTGCAGCGGCACAGGTTGCCTGTGAGGGCGTCGCAGATGGTCTCGCGGGCCGGCGCGCGGCCGGTGCCGGCGTCTTCGGCCTTTTGCTGGTACAGCGCCCACAGCGACATCACGAAGCCGGGGGTGCAGAAGCCACACTGGGAGCCGTGGCACTCCACCATCGCTTGCTGTACCGGGTGCAGCGCGCCGTCGGCCTGGCGCAGGTCTTCCACGGTGATCAGGGCGCGGCCGTCCAGCGTGGGCAGGAACTGGATGCAGGAATTGACCGCCTTGAAGGCGACCTGGCCGTCCTCGCCCAGTTCGCCTAGCACCACGGTGCACGCACCGCAATCGCCTTCGGCGCAGCCCTCCTTGGTGCCCGTGCAGCGCGCGTCCTCGCGCAGGTACTGCAGCACGGTGCGGGTCACGGGGGCATCGGCGACCTCCTGGACCTGGCCGCGGTGGTAAAAGCGGATGGTTTGCGTCTCCATGGTGTCTTCTCTCTTTGTGATGGGGGCAAACATAGCACTGGTGCCGATGATGCAATATTCGGCCCRGGTGATATGCCCCATCAAGAGGGGAGAGCGTTGCACGGCTGACGAGGAGTGCGGCAGCCGGATTTGACCAATGACGGGGTGCCTGACATACACTATGCGCCGTTCCCACCCCCCACGCCACCGGCTGCCATGCGCGCCTGGCGCCCCCTCGCCATGCACGGACGCGACCATCTCGATACCTATTTGCTGCGGGTGCTGCACACGCTGCTGACCGAGCAGAGCGTGACCCGCACCGCAGTCCGGCTCGGTCAGTCGCAGCCCGCTATCAGCAATACGCTCAAGCGGCTAAGGGAAATCACCGGGGATGCCATCCTGGTGCGCGGCAAGAGCGGCATGGTGCCGACCGAGCGCGGCCGTGAGCTGCTGCAACTGGCCGAGCAGAGCCTGGCGGCCATGGACCGCATCGCCCGGCCGCCCCAGCATTTCGACCCCGCCACCACTACCCGTACCTTCCACCTGGGGGCGCCGGACTACCTGGACGCCTTCTTCCTGCCCAATATCGTCGAGCGTGTGCGCCGGCTTGCGCCCGGCGCCAAGCTGTTCGTGCACCCGATGACGTCATCGAGCGACTTCCTCGACAGCCTGGAACAAGGGCAGCTCGACATCGTGGTCGGCAACTGGCTGTCGCCGCCGGAACATCTGCATATCTCGCCGCTGTTCGACGATGAGGTGGTGTGCATGCTGGGGGCGCAGCATCCGTTGGCGCGCAAGGGGCTGACCCTCAAGCATTACCTGGAGATGCCTCATCTTGCGCCCGCGCCCTATGCTTCGATGCAGCGCAGCATGATTGACCAGGCGCTGGCTGAGCAGGGGTACAAGCGCAATATCCAGGTTACGTTGCCGTATTTCGGGCTGGTGCCGTATGTGCTGATGAAGACCGATATGGTGTTCACCACGGGGCGGCAGTTTGCCGCGCACTATGCGCAGTACCTGCCGTTGAAGATGGTGCCTTCGCCGGTGGTGTTTCCGCGGATGCGGTTTTATCAGCTTTGGCATGAGCGGTGTCATGCTGCGCCGGATGTTATGTGGATGCGGAGGATGATTGCTGAGGTGGCGGGGGAGTTGCCGGTTTTGCCGCAGTTGGTTAGGGAGGGGTAGGGGGGTTTAATTGAGGGTGGTTTTTGAACCCAAGGGCAGAACAGTTGGCGTGTTGTTGGGTGTTTGGGGTTTTGTTTGGGCGGTGTTGGTTGTTGTACCCAACAGCGTACGACAACCCCCTGCGGGGGATGCCGGTCACTCTTCTTTGCTTCGGCAAAGAAGACTAACGAGAAGAAAGCCGACCCTGCCGGGGGCAGAGCAATCAGACGATTTGGCGGCAGTGATTCCGTCGTGCGGGCAGTGGCTTCGGCTGGCATGTCCTACCGGTTTCAACGGCGATAGCGCTGCGGGCCACACGGGTTTCGTGGTGCGGCCCCCGATGGCGGGCGCCCTGCCCATTCACCCATCTGCCGTTCGCGGGGCAACGGGCCACGATTCTTCGAGGCTTACTGTTTCGTGGTTTGTCTCTGGCGGCAAGCGCGGCGATTGTTCGGTCCCTGCCGTTCGCGGTGGCGAACGCCGCGCAACTTTTCAATAATGGGTTTCGTGGTGGGCGCGGTGGCCCCCCCGCTCAACCTGCGGCCTCGCTCACGAAGTGGTAGCGAACCGCCAACACCATCACCCTATGCTTCCGTGTTCGCTGACCGGGCCACGGTCCCCACCACGAAACGACGAAGCTGGCGTCCAGCCATAGCCAGCGCCGGTACGGCAGGGTGTCAAATGGCACGGTATTCGCCGTGAGAGACAAAACCACGAAACCAGCAAGGCACGATACGCTGCAGCAATTCGCGTCGCGAACGGCAGATGTGGGAGCGGGCACCGCGCACGAGGTCAGGGGCCCCACCACGAAACCCATGGGTCATGCGATTTCACGGCCCTTCGAGCCGGCAAGGCACGCCAGCCAACACTCAGGGCCGTACGACGAAACCACCGAGCCTCATAGGCCTGATTGCTCTGCCCCCGGCAGGGTCGGCTTTCTTCTCGTTAGTCTTCTTTGCCGAGGCAAAGAAGAGTGACCGGCATCCCCCGCAGGGGGATGTCGTACGCAGTTGGGTACAACAACCAACACCGCCCAAACCAATTCCCAATCCCGCAAAAAGAGCCAACGGTTGCGTTCCTCCTAACCCCCCCACCGTCACTTCCCCTTGTAACTAGGAAAAAACAACTGCTCCCCCTCCACCTTGTAAGCCGCAATAGCATCCTGCCCCTCCTTGGAGGTAACCCACTCCACCAGCTTCATCGCATCCGCATAGTTGGTCCCCGGATGCTTAACTGGATTAACAGCAATCACCCCATATGGGTTGAACATTTTCGGATCGCCCTCCAGCAAAATGGCCAGCCCCGTCTTGGCGCGATACGCGCCATAGGTGGCCCGGTCCGACAGGGTATATCCCGGCATCTGCGCCGCCATGGTCAACACCTCCCCCATCCCGAGCCCCGCACTCACATACCACGGCTGCCCCTTGGGCTCGATGCCGGCCTGCTTCCAGTAATCCTTCTCCATCACGTCGGTGCCGGAATTATCGCCACGCGAGATGAACTTGCTGCCGGCCGCAGGAATCTTCTTGAAGCCCGCGATAACGTCTTTCTCGCCCTTCAGCCTGGCCGGGTCGCCGGCAGGCCCAACCACGATGAAGTCGTTGTACATCACGTCGCGGCGATTAACCCCGTAGCCCGCGGCCATGAATTCGTCTTCCATCTTGCGCGCGTGCACCAGCAGCACATCGACGTCGCCCATCTCGCCCATCTTCATCGCCTTGCCCGACCCCACCGCGATCACCTTCACCGTGACGCCGCTCTTTTGCTCGAACTTCGGCAGCAGGAATTTGAGCAGGCCCGAGTTCTCGGTGCTGGTGGTGGTAGCCAGCTTGAGTTCGCCGGCGAGCGCGCCAGTGGCGCCGCTCAGCGTGACCAGGCAAACCAAGCCCAGGGAAGCGGCGGTACGGCCAGAGATGTGATGAAAAAGGCAAGAGATGGTTGAGCCCGGCATGGTCGCTCCGTGTCTTATGTTTTTAGAAACAGAATTGCCACCAACTCACAGGATCGGTGAGAATGCGGCGAATACCGTGGAAATCAAGGCATTCGATTGTCGATGAGCCACATCTCTAAAGTAAATATGAAAAGCGTTTCATATGACATTCCGCTTTGATCTGTTTCCGGTAGTGGCCGTGGATGACAATCCACGCTCCAACGGCAAGGTGTTCCAGCTGCTCAAGGCCGTGCGCGAGACCGGCTCCCTGCATCGCGCGGCACGCGAGATCGGGCTGTCCTACCGGCATGCCTGGGGCGTGATGCGGTCGTGGGAGGAGATGCTCGGGCGCAGCATGCTGGACATGGAGCGTGGCCGGGGTGCCACGCTGACGCTGTTCGGCGAGCGTTTGCTGCGCGCGGAAGGGCGCCTGCGTGAATCCATCGATCCGATCGTGCAGAAGGCGATGGTGGATTTCCTGGCGGATCTCGACGATGCCGCCCAGCCGCAGACCCGCATCCGTTTTTCCGGCAGCCACGACCCCGCCATGGAGGTCCTGGCGGACGCGCTGCATGACGAGCCGGGCGGCCTGCAGCTCGATACTGTGTTCTGCGGCAGCGTGGAGGGCCTGATCTGCCTGCAGGAGCGGCAGTCCGAGGTGGCCGGCTTCTACGTTTCGCCGATCCAGACCGCCGGCTCGGTGGCGCATGTGACGCTGCGCAAATGGCTGCGTCCGGCTGCCGTGCGCTTGATCCGGCTCGCCTGGCGCGAGCAGGGCCTGATCGTGACGCCCGGCCTGGCGCGCCAGATCCGCGACCTGCGCGACCTGGCCCGTACCCGGGCGCGCTTCGTCAACCGGCAGCGCAGTTCGGGCACGCGCATGCTGTTCGACCAGTTGCTGGCCACCCACGGCCTCTTTCCGGACCAGATCGTCGGTTACGAAACCCCCGAATTCAGCAACGAAAAAGTGGCTGAAGCGGTGCATGCCGGCAGCGCCGAGGTGGGGTTCGGCCTGCGCATGAATGCCGAGGCCCATGGGCTGGCCTTCGTGCCGCTGACGCGCGAGGCGTACTACCTGGCGCTGCGCAAGAACGACCAGATCGCGCCTTGGGCGCACGCGCTGCTGGCGCGGATGGCGGATCCTGCCTTCGCGCGCCGTATCGAGGCCTTGCCGGGCTACACCATGGCCGAGCCCGATGGCATCCTGACGCCCCAGCAGGCACTCCCCTGGTACGGCCCCGACGGCAAGGAAGGCAGCTGACGCCGGTGCCGGGCCAGGGCCGGTTTCCGGCCGCTTGCGTGCCCGCGTATTAAACTGCAGTCATGGGCGGGGCTACATGCCGGCCGCCCTGACCCTGCAAGGAGTGCCATGCTAGAAACGGCCGCGTTGGCTGCGGGCTTGTCCTGGACCAGCGGATTTCGCCTCTACCTGGCCGTCTTCACGGCCGGCGCGCTGGGCCGCGCCGGCTGGCTGCACCTGCCACCCGGCCTGCAGGCGCTTGAGTCGTGGTGGGTGATCGCGCTGGCCGCGGTGCTGGCCCTGGCCGAATTCGTGGCCGACAAGGTACCCGGCTTCGATTCCTTTTGGGACACCATCCAGACCTTTATCCGCATTCCCGCCGGTGCGATCCTGGCCGCCGCGGCGTTCGGACAGCTTGATCCGCAGTGGATGGTCGCCGCCGGGCTGGTGGGCGGCACCCTGGCCGGTACCGCCCACGCTGCCAAGGCCGGCACGCGCGCGCTGATCAATGTATCCCCGGAACCGTTTTCGAACTGGGCTGCCTCACTTAGCGAAGATGTAGCCGCCAGCAGCGGATTGCTGCTGGCGTTTTTCCTGCCGGTGGTCTTCCTGGTGGTGCTGGCGCTGTTGTTGCTGGTGGCGGTGTGGCTGCTGCCCAAGCTGTGGCGCGGCGTGCGCCGCTTGCGCGATGCCCTGGCCAAGCGTGCGCCGGCCACTGCGCCGGCCGGGCGCCAGCCCAGGCACTAGTGCCGCCATAATCTGGCCCTGATCCGGTTGGCGAGTGTCCGCCAGCCATCCGCCGTCAGCATGGCGAGGCGCCCGGACCTGCTGTTTTGCCGCTTGCTGTTTTGCCGATATCTCCCGATATCATCGATACCCGCGCGGCCTGCCCGGCAGGCCGCCATGATGCTCGTGCACGGACAAGAGATAACTGATCCATGTCTTCAGAACCCGCTTCCCGGACTGTTCCCGCCATCGCCGCCGCCATGCCGTCCGGCGCCAGCCCGGCGCGCTTCTCGCCCTGGCGCCAGGCGCTGCGCATGGCGCGGCGCGACTGGCGCGCCGGCGAACTGAACCTGTTGCTGTTCGCGCTGGTGCTGGCCGTCGCGGCGCTCAGCAGCGTGGGCTTCCTGGCCGACCGCATGCGGCTCGGGCTGGAGCGCGATGCGCGCCAGATGATCGCCTCCGATGTGCTGATCGTGTCCGACCAGCCGTTCGATGCCGTCTTCGCCGGCCACGCCGCCCAGGCGGGCCTGGTCACGACGCAGACCGTCACCTTTCCCAGCATGGCGAGCGCGCGCGCGCCGGCCAAGGCAGCCGCGCAGGGCACGGCCGGCGCGGTGCCAGCGGAGGCCGCTTCGCAACTGGCCGCGCTCAAGGCCGTTGGCACCGGTTACCCGCTGCGCGGGCAGGTCAAGGTGGCGGGTGAGCGTGGCGGGCCGGATGCGCCAGCCACCGGCATTCCTGCGGCAGGCACGGTCTGGGTGGACGAGGCCTTGCTCGATTCGCTCGGCGTGGCCTTGGGCGACACCATCCAGTTGGGCAGTCGCGGTTTTCGCATCGAACGCATCATCACGCAGGAACTGGACCGCGGTGCCGGCTTCATGAACTTCGCGCCGCGTGTGATGCTGCCGCTGTCGGACCTGGAGTCCACCGGGCTGGTCGGCTGGGGCAGCCGGGTCACATACCGCCTGCTGGTAGCCGGCCCCGACGCCGCCGCGCAGGCCTATCAGCAGTGGGCAGTCGCCGAGATCGACAAGCGCGCGCTGCGCAACACCCGTGTCGAGTCGCTCGAATCCGGCCAGCCGCAAATGCGCGCCACGCTGGATCGTGCCGAACGCTTCCTGTCGCTGGTGGCGGTGCTCTCGTCGATGATCGCGGCGGTGGCGATCGCCATGTCGGCGCGCCGCTATATGCAGCGCCATACCGACGCCTGCGCGGTTTACAAGTGCATGGGCCTGTCGCGCCGCGAGATCCTGCTGGCCTTCGGGCTGGAGTTCCTGCTGCTGGGCATCGGCGGCGCGGCCGCCGGCGTGGCGCTGGGTTACCTGGCGCACTACGGGCTGCTGCTCTCGCTGGGCAACCTGCTTACCGTGACGTTGCCGCAGCCCTCGGTCCTGCCGGCCGTGGTGGGCTTGCTGGCGGGCATCGTCCTGCTGGCTGGCTTTGCGCTGCCGCCGCTGCTGGCGCTGACCGGGGTGCCGCCGCTGCGTGTCCTGCGACGCGACATCGGCGCGCCGCCTGTGTCGACCTGGATCGCCTACGGGCTGGGCCTTGGCGCCTTCGTGGCGCTGCTGCTGGTGGCCGCCCGCGATCTCAAGCTGGGGCTGACCACCGCCGGCGGCTTCGTGGCCGCGGGCGCCGTGTTCGCCTTGCTGGCCCTTGGCTTGCTGATCTTGCTGGCCCGGCTGATGCGCGGCGGCCGCCTGGCGCGCGGCAGCGTGGGCTGGCGCTTCGCGCTGGCGGTGCTGGAGCGCCGCCGCGGCGTCACGGTGCTGCAGACGGTCGCGCTGGCGGTGGGCCTGATGGCGCTGCTGCTGCTTGGCATGACGCGCAACGACCTGATCTCCTCATGGCGCAACGCCACGCCGGCGGACGCGCCCAACCGTTTCATCATCAATATCCAGCCCGACCAGCGCGCGCCCCTGACCGGCATGCTGCAGCACGCCGGCATCGACGACCTGCTGTACCCGATGGTGCGCGGACGCCTGACGCATATCGCCGGCCAGCCGGTGCGCGCCGAGCGCTTCCCGGATGGCCGTGCCCGCAACCTGGTCGAGCGCGAGTTCAACCTGTCCTATACCGACGCGCTGCCGGCTGGCAACCGCGTGGTGGCGGGCAACTGGCTCGGCGGYGGCAAGGCCGGGGCCTCGGTGGAGGAGGGCATCGCCAAGACGCTGGGGATCCGGCTGGGTGATACCTTGCGCTTCGATGTGGCCGGGCAGTCGGTGGAGGCGCCGGTGACGTCGCTGCGTAAGCTGGACTGGGGCTCGATGCGGGTGAACTTCTTTGTCATCCTGCCGCCCGCCGCCATGCAGGGCATGCCGCAGACCTACATCACCGCCTTCCACCTGCCGGCCCGGCAGGCCGCGCTGGGCAACCAGCTGGTGGCGGCATTCCCGAACATTACGGTGGTCAACACCGACCTGATCCTGCGCCAGATCCAGGACGTGCTCGACCAAGTTATCGCGGCAGTGGAGTTCCTGTTTGTATTCACGCTGGCGGCCGGTGTCACCGTGCTCTACGCGGCGCTGTCCGGCGCGCGCGACGAGCGCAAGCGCGATGCCGGGCTGCTCAAGGCGCTGGGCGCGTCCGCGGCGATGGTGCGGCAGACCCAGTACGCCGAGTTTCTGGTGGTGGGTGGCCTGGCGGGCCTGCTGGCCAGCCTGGGCGCGATTGCCGTGGGCTGGGGGTTGTCGCAGTTCGTATTCGATTTCCCGTTCCGCTTCAATGGCTGGATCGTGCCCGCCGGCGTGTTTTCTGGCATGCTGTGCRCTTTCGCGGGCGGCTGGCTGGGTTTGCGCGAGGTGCTGCGGCAGCCTGCGCTGGCCACGCTGCGCGAAGCCTGAGCGGTTTCCGCGCCGCTCGTGCAGCCCGTGCCTCAAGAATTTCCGAGTGTCTTATGAGTACCGAATCCAAACCTGAAGAATCCGCCGCCACCGAAGTCACCGCCTATGCGCTGATCGGCGGCGAGGCGCGCGTGCGTGAACTCGTCGATCGTTTCTACGACCTGATGGATCTCGAAGCCGAGTTCAAGGGGCTCCGTTCCATGCATCCCGCCTCCCTGGATGGCTCGCGGGACAAGCTGTTCTGGTTCCTGTGCGGCTGGCTGGGCGGCCCCAATCACTTTATCGAGCGCTTTGGCCACCCGCGCTTGCGCGCGCGCCATATGCCGTTCGAGATCGGCACCAGCGAGCGCGACCAGTGGATGCGCTGCATGGCGCTGGCCATGCAGGACGTGGGCCTGCCCGAAGACTTGCAACTGCGCCTGATGCAGGCCTTCTTCGGTACCGCCGACTGGATGCGCAATGTACCGCGTTGACGGCAATGCGCCATCGATCGGGCTATCCGCCAATACGCCATGACCAATACGAATCTCGACGCTGTCACTGACTTGCCCACCGACGCCGGGCGCGTGCTTGATTTCTGGTTTGGCGCGGCCGGCTCGCCAGAGTGGAACAGTTCGCGCGCGCAGTGGTTCACCAAGTCCGATGACTTCGACGCCACCATGCGCGCAGCCTTCCTGCCGCTGTGGGAAGCGACGCACGCCGGCGCCCATGCCGGCTGGGTGCAAACTCCCGAGGGTGCCTGCGCGCGCATCGTGGTGCTGGACCAAGTACCGCGCAACGTCTTTCGCCGCGATCCGCGCAGCTTCGCCTCTGACGCGCAGGCGTTGGCGACGGCCCGCCAGATGGTGGTGAGCGGCGCCGATCGCCTGCTGCCAACGCCATTCCATCGCATGTTCTGCTATATGCCGTTCGAGCACTCCGAAGCGCTTGCCGACCAGGACATCGCCGTGCAGCTGATGACAACGCTGCGCGAGGAGAGCGAGGGCAGGGTGGACGTGGTCGAGTGGGCGATCAGGCACCGTGCGGTGATCGGGCGCTTCGGACGCTTTCCGCATCGCAATGCAGTGCTGGGGCGGCGGGATACGGAGGAAGAGAGCGCTTTCCTGAGGGGGCCGGGCTCATCGTTCTGATAGAGACCGTACAACGCCATTGTGCTGGCCAAAAGCCCCTTTTTTATAAAAGATTGACGACTAACTTTTCTTGGGAAAAATCTGATTATTGGCGCGAAAATTCTCCGTCGAAACGCCCCGCAGGCACGGCTGTCGCATGCCGGGCAAGAGCAATCTTTCCGATGGGAGTCGGATGCATCGTTCTGAGCGGACCCGGACGATGCTACTGCCCCGGCTTCAAGACCAGCCGCACCAACTCGATCCAGTACGCAGCGCCCAGCGGCAGGATCTCGTCATTGAAATCGTAGTACGGGTTATGCAGTGGCGGGTTGTCCCCCTCTCGCGCGGCGCCGAGGAACACATACGCGCCCGGACATTGCTCCAGCATATAGGCGAAATCTTCCGATCCCGTGCGCGGCAGGCAGTTCGTATCGACGCGCGGCGCACCCACCACCCGGCGCGCCGCGCTGGCCGCCATCTCCATCTCCCGCTCCGTGTTCACACAGGCAGGATAGCCCGCGAAATAACGCAGTTCGATCTTCGCCCCCGAGGCCATGGCGATGCCTTCGCAGACCGCGCGCATGCGTGCCTCGGCCCTGGCGCGCGTGGACGCCCGGAACGAGCGGCAGGTGCCGCGCAGCACTACCTGCTCGGGAATCACGTTCCAGGTGTCGCCACCGTGGATCTGCGTGACGCTGACGATCAGCGAATCCACCGCGCTGACATTGCGGCTGACGATGGCCTGTAGCGCCGCCACCAGTTGCGACGAGACCACGATGGGATCGATACCCGCCTCGGGCTGTGCCGCGTGGGAGCCTTTGCCGACGATGGCGATCTCGAAGGTATCGGAGTTGGACGTCATCGTCCCGGTCCGCGTGGAGAACGTCCCCAGTGGCAGGTTGGGCGAGTTGTGCAGTGCGAACACCGCGTCGCAGGGAAACTGCTCGAACAGGCCAGCCTCCACCATGACCCGCCCGCCCCCCTCGTTTTCTTCCGCCGGCTGGAAGATGAAATGCACGGTGCCGCTGAAGCCCTCGTCCTGCGACAGGTAGTGCGCAGCGCCCAGCAGCATGGCCGTATGGCCGTCATGGCCGCAGCCATGCATCTTGCCATGGATTGCGGAGCGATGCGGCGCATCGCCAAGCTCATGCATATCGAGGGCGTCAAGATCGGCGCGCAGGCCGATAGTGGGGCCGGTGCCGCGCCGCAAGGTGCCGACCACGCCGGTTCCGGCCAGCCCCTGATGCACTTCCAGGCCCATGTTCGCCAGCGCTTGCGCGGCCAGCCGCGAGGTGCGGTGCTCGGTGAACGCGGTTTCGGGGTGCGTGTGAATATCGTGCCGCCACGCCTGCATCCGGGCCAGCAGTTCCTCAGGTAGTGGGCCCGAAAGCGGGGCCAGGGTCGGGGGCGTGAGGGTCATGATGCGGCGTCTCCGGCAAAAGTGAGGGAAAAGTGAGGGAAAACGCCGATTCTCAGTCTTGCCGACCGTTGGAATCATGACAATCGAATACCCGGAACGTTGTGCCGCATGCAACGATACTTGCCTGTGCAAAAGAGGCGGCGCCAGCCGCCCGCGAGGAGTGAATGTTGGAAGACGTATTGGATCGCAGGCGCGCTCTGTGCCTGCTGCAGATCATCGAGACCGGCAGCGTGCGCGGCGCGGCCGAGGTGCTGGGACTGGATCCGTCGGTTGTGAGCCGCGCGGTCGCCAAACTGGAGAAGGATGCCGGCCTGACGCTGCTGGAGCGCTGTGGCCGTGGCGTGGTCGCCACCGATGCCGGGCACATGATGGCGCTCTTTGCGCGGCGCCAGCAGGACCTGCAGGACACCTTCCTGGCGGAGGTGAATAACCTGAAGAACGCGCGCGGCGGGCATGTGAACCTGGTGTTTGGCGAGGGCTTTGTTGACCTGCTGCTGGAACCGGTGCTGCAGGGCTTCATGCGCAAATATCCCCAGGTGACCTACGGCATGCAGGTGGCGGGCACCGATGACACCGTGCGCGCCATCGTGGACGACGTAGCGCATATCGGCTTCGCTTTCCAGCCGCCCAACGACGTGCGCCTGCGCTCGCACTTCTCGCGCGCCTCGCCGATCCGGGTGCACGTGCGCCGCGACCATCCGCTGGCGAAGTCGCGCAAGGCGCTGAAGCTTTCCGACCTTGCCCCGCATGCCGGCGCCACGCTGGTGGAGTCGTTCGGCGTGCGCAAGCATATCCAGGCCGCCGAGCTGGACGAGCACATCAGCCTCAAGCCGATGCTGGTCACCAATTCCTTCAAGGTGCTGTGGGAGTTCGCTGCGCTCGGGCTTGGCTTTATCATGACGCCGCGCTCGGTGCCGCTCAAGGGCGCACAGTTCAAGCAACTGGTCTCGTTGCCCCTGGCCAATCCCATCCTCAACAACAGCCGCAACCACATCATTACGCGCGCCGGGCGCCATCTCTCGCCCGCGGCGAGCAATATGCTGCGCCATGTGGTGAAGGACTTTCCGGAGGTCTGATGCGGACGGCGTGCTTCGGGAATCGTTGCGTTGCGTGCAACGATTTCACCCTCTCTTTGTCATTGCTGCGGCCAGAATRCCATTGCTAGACTGGCGGCGCCGGATTGGCTAGGGCCGCCGTGCACAAAAACTAAAAAGCCAGAGACAAAGATGGAGGGAACGATGAACAGCTTGATGCCCGGCAGCGGATGGAACCGGCAAGGGGCGCGCGGTGCGATGCGATGGCTGGCGGCCGTGCTCGGCATGGCGTGCATCGCCTTGCCGGCACTCGCCGAGGGCCCTGCCTATCCCACGCTCAAGCCGGTATCCCTGGTGGTGCCATATCCTGCCGGCGGCGCGAGCGACGTTTCCGCGCGCATCTTCAGCGAACCCATCAGCCGGGCGCTTGGCCAACAGGTACTGGTCGAGAATGTGGCGGGCGGCACCGGCGTGCTGGGCGCCATGCGCGTGCTGAACAGCCCGCCGGACGGCTACGCCATGCTGCATGGCTCCGCCAACGAAGTCATCCTGACGCCGCTGCTGAACGCGTCCGCCAAATACAAGCCCGAGGACTTCCGGCTGGTGCAGCCCATCACCGAGGCCACCATCGTGCTCCTGGTGCGCGGTGACCTGCCGGCCAGGACACTGGATGAATTCGTCGAATTGGCACGCAAGCCGGGCGCCAAGCCGCTCACGTATGGCAGCGTTGGCGTTGGCTCGCTTTACCACGTGCTGACGGAATATATGGGCCAGCGCACCGGCGCGAAATTCCTGCACGTGCCCTACAAGGGCGCCGCGCCCGCGCTGCAGGACCTGGCCGGTGGCCAGGTCGACTTCGCGGTGCTGCCCTATCAGGTCAGCATGGATGCCATGGCCAAGCAGGGCCGGATCAAGGTGGTGAGCAGTTTTTCCAAGACGCTGCCCGCGCAGTTGCGGCATATCCCGACCCTGCGGGACAGCAAGCTGCTGTCGGATTTCGAGTACGTGATCGGTGGCGGCTATTACGTGCGTAAAGGCACGCCCGACGACGTGGTGCGCAAGCTGCGCCTGGCTATCGGCCAGGCGCTGGCCCAGCCGGAGCTGCGGGCCCGGCTGGAGTCGGAAGGGCGCACGGTGATGCGCTCGGGCAGTGAACAGGAGGCCGAGGCTTGGCAGGCAGCGCAGCTGAGCCGCTATCGCGGCATGGTGAATGCGCTTGGCCTCAAGCCGATGTAGTCCCCGGCGGCCGGAGTCCGGCCGCCGGGAGCATCATCAGGTCTCCTCGCGCTTCTCCTGCCACTTGTCCACCAGCAAGCGCGGCGCGTTGGCGAGCTTGTCGAGGATGCCTTCGGGCGTAGGCGCCACATGCAGCAGGTCATTGTGGACCTGCTTCAGGAAGCCTTCGTCCACGGCGTGTTGCATGAAGCCGAGCATGCTGTCGTAGAAGCCCGCCACATTGAGCAGCCCCACCGGCTTGGCGTGATAGCCCAGCTGCAGCCAGGTGAAGGTCTCGAACAGTTCCTCGAAGGTGCCGACACCGCCAGGCATGGCGATAAAGGCATCGGCGCGGTCGGCCATCATCTGCTTGCGCTCGTGCATGTTGCGCACCACGTGCAGCTCGGTCAGGCCGCGGTGGCCGACTTCCTTTTGCATCAGCGCATCGGGAATGATGCCGATCGCGGTGCCGCCGTGTGCCAGCACGGCATCGGCCACGATACCCATCAGCCCGACCTTGCCCCCGCCGTAGACCAGCGCCAGGCCACGCTCGGCCAGGAGCTTGCCCATGTTGCGCGCCGCGGCGGCGTATTCGGGGCGGTTGCCGGGGCTGGAGCCGCAATAGATACAAACGGACTTCACTTTTTCTCCTTTGCTGTTTGTGCCGCCTTGGCGGCGGCGTATTCCTGGGCCAGCACGTCGAACGCCTGGCGGGCCTTGCCGCGCAGGTAAGGGGCGAGGATCGAGAAGATGTGATAACTCGCGCCGTGCAGGTAGCCGCGAATCTGTTCGGGATCGTTGTACTGGCGCGGATGCTGGACGAACTGGAATGACAGCCAGTAAGTGGCTACCACTACCATATTGGTACAGATGGCATCGACCTGCTCGGGCGTGGCTTCCATCTCGCCGTCTTCCTGGAACTGCCGGCAGATCTCCATCGCAAAGCGCTTTTTCTGCTCGACGATGCGCTTGAAGTTGGTCTCAAGCATGCGGTTGCGCGCCAGCAGGTCGTTGATGTCGCGGTAGAGGAAGCGGTAAGTCCACATGAACTCCGCCATGTACTGCAGGTAGCCCCAGCTCTCGTCCAGCGTGGCCTTGCGGTCGTTGGGCATCTTGAGGCGGCGCTCCATCTCCTGCTCGAACAGCACGAAGATGGAGTTGATGATGTCGTCCTTGTTGCGGAAGTGATAGTAGAGATTGCCGGGGCTGATCTCCATGGCTTCCGCGATGGTCGTGGTCGTGACGTTGGGCTCGCCCAGTTCGTTGAACAGGCGCAGGGAGACGTCTAGGATGCGGTCCCGGGTGCGGCGGGGGCCGGTTTGCTGTTTGGGTTCCATGGGCGACCGGGCGAGCGGCAATTCGGTAAGTTGAAGGCGATTATAAGCAATCACCGTTTGCCGCAATGCCGTATCGTCCACGGACGCCCTGTCTGACGTCGGAATCGCCCACCCTCAGGCTGCCAGCGCCCGCAGCCAGTCCACCACGATCGGTCCGGCAATGGCGAGCCAGGTGCCGCCGCACAGCACCAGCGCCAGCATCACCGCGGCGCTGCCGAAGTCCTTGGCGCGCTTGGACAGGCTGTGGCGCTCCAGCGAGATGCGATCGACCGCAGCTTCCACGCTGGAGTTGAGCAACTCCACAATGAGCACGAGCAGCAAGGTGCCCAGCAGCAGGATGCGCTCGACAATGCCGACTGGCAGCAGCAGGGCGCAGGGAGTCAGGATGGCCACCAGCGTCAGTTCCTGGCGGAATGCGCTCTCTTCCAGCACCGCATAGCGCAGGCCGGACAGCGAATTGATGCCGGCATGCCAGGCCCGTGCCAGGCCGCGATTGCCTTTGTGGGGATTCTGCTCAATCGTGTAGTCGTTGTTCGGCGAGTCCTGGGCTGGCGCCGAGGTCTGGGGCGCTGGCGGGCGGTGCGGGTCGGACGGCGGGCGATGCGGAGTCGGCATGTTCGGAAGTGGTACGTGCGGCGTTGCCGTTCAGCGCCGCGCGCACGGCCGGCAGTGGCTGCAGGTGAGTCAGGAACTGCTCGGAGGCGGCACGCCACGAGAACCGCTCGGCATGGGCGCGGGCGGTGGCACGGTCGATGCGCAGCGCCTCCAGGCAAGCTTCGCGCAAGTCTTCGTGCATCACCCCGGCGCCGCTGTCGCCAAGCACATCGATCGGCCCGGTCACCGGATAGGCGGCCACCGGCAGGCCGCTGGCCAGCGCTTCGAGCAAGACCAGCCCGAACGTATCGGTGCGGCTGGGGAATACGAAGACGTCGGCTGAAGCATACACCTTGGCCAGTTCCTGCTGGCTCAGCACCCCGAGGTAGCTGGCACCCGGATAGCGCGCACGTAGCGACGCCAGTGCCGGCCCGTCGCCGACCACCCACTTGGAGCCCGGCAGGTCCAGCGCGAGAAAGGCCTCGACGTTTTTTTCCACGGCGACGCGGCCCACATAGAGAAAGATCGGGTGCGCCGTGTTGAGCACGTTGACCTGCTGCGCGGTGAACACATCCAGGTCGACGCCGCGGGTCCACAGTACGCCGTGCGTGATGCCGAATCTGCGCAGGTCCTGCAACACCACGGGTGTCGGTGCCATCACCGCGCGCGCCGGGCCGTGGAACCAGCGCAGGAAGCGATAAGTCCACGCCAGCGGGATGCCGAAGCGCGCCTGCACGTACTCGGGGAAGCGCGTGTGGTATGCCGTGGTGAAGGGCAGCCGCTCACGGATCGCATGGCGGCGCGCCGCCAGCCCCAGTGGTCCCTCGGTGGCAATGTGCAGGGCGTCCGGCGCGAAGGACCGGATACGCTCCCTGACCTTGGCGCCGGCAAAAAGGGACAGCGCGATCTCGGGATAGGTCGGGCAAGGAATGGTGCGGAATTCCTGCGGGGTGATCAGTTCCACCGTGTGTCCCATCGCGATCAGCTCGCGGCGGGTGGACTTGAGTGTGCGCACCACGCCATTGACCTGCGGCTCCCAGGCATCGGTGACGATCAGGATCTTCATGCGTGCTCCTTGCGGCCGGGCCGCGTGGGTGACGGGCCCCGGCGGCGCCAGGGCGATCAAGTTGATTGGCGAGCGCATCGAGCCGCGTCAGGCCGTGGCGGTGGCGCGGCGGCTGGCCGTGGCCGGTGCATCGAGCAGGGTGGTCCAGTAGACGATCTGCAGCTCGCCGTCCTGGGTTTCCACCAGGGCGGACAGGCTCTCCACCCAGTCGCCGTCGTTGCAGTAGAGCTGGCCGTCCACCTCGCGGATCTCGGCCTTGTGGATATGGCCACACACCACGCCGTCGCAACCGCGCCGGCGCGCTTCGTCCACCATCGCCTGCTCGAACGAGTTGATGTAATTCACCGCGTTCTTGACCTGGTGCTTCAGGTATTGCGACAGCGACCAGTACGGGAAGCCGAGACGGGCACGGATGCGGTTGAAGTGGCGATTGATGGCCAGGATCAGCGTGTAGAGCGAGTCGCCCAGGTAGGCCAGCCAGCGCGCGTGCTGCACCACGCCATCGAACAGGTCGCCATGCACCACCCACAGCCTGCGGCCGGCGGCGGTGACGTGGATGGCGTCTTCGCGCACCGTGATGTCGCCGAAGGCGAGGCCGTCGAACTGGCGCGCCACCTCATCGTGGTTGCCTGGCACGTAGATCACCTCGGTGCCCTTGCGCGCCTTGCGCAGCAGCTTCTGCACCACGTCGTTGTGGCTTTGCGGCCAGTACCAGCCGCGGCGCAATTGCCAGCCGTCGATGATGYCGCCGACCAGGTAGAGCTGGTCCGATTCATTGTGCTTGAGGAAGTCGAGCAGGTAGTCGGCCTGGCAGCCGGGCGTGCCGAGATGGATGTCCGACAGCCAGATGGCACGGTAATGGCGGATCGGGTGGGAAGGGTGCGGGGTTTGGACTGTGGTGTCCGGCGGGGCGGCGGGGGCGGGAGAGGTGGCGGTACGCGCGGGAGGCCGTTGCTGCAAGGTACTGCCCGGTGGCATGAATGCGGCCAGCGCGGCGGGCAGGGATTGAGACTCGGCGGTGCGGCTGCCCAGCAGATACATGGCCTTGGCCAGACGTCCGCAGGCAGAACGAAGAGCTTGAACCATGGTGGCCCCGGTAGCGACGATGGCTGCATTGGGCCAGCAGCGCGTGACGGAGCAGTGACGGAAACATGAACGTCATATGACCGTTGCGAGGATGCCATGCGCGATGAGGGACGCTGCGTGCCGGGCTTGGGCTTCAAAAAACCAGCGCCGTACAAGAAACGGCGACAGCCCTTGGCTGCAAAGGCCAACAGTGCCGAAATCGAAACCCGGCAACGTCCGCCGGCGGCTCAGGCCGCCGGCGCCACCGCCGACAACTGCGCAAGCGCGCGCAACACGGCCTGCGTGGCCTGCGGGTGCCGCAACAGGCTGACATGGCCGATGGCGGCCAGGGGAACGTGATGGGCGCCTTCCAGCCAGGACGTGCCGGCCGGGCCCGCGATGGAGTCGTGCCAGCTGAAGATCGACACCAGCGCGGCGCGCTGGCGGGGCGTTTCCCGCGCAGCCAGCGCGCGCAGCCAGGCGCTGCCGCAGCGCATCTGGCGCGCGTTGAAACCGCCGCCGTAGCGGGCCAGCGCGCAGCCGTGGTGCGGGGTGCCCAGCGTGACGATGCCGCGGCACGGCGGCGGCGCCCCCCTGCCGGCCAGCGCGGCACGCGCGGCCAGGCCGCCCATGCTGTGGCAGAGCAGCAGCGGAGGCTGGCCGGTGGTGGCGGCGATGCGTGCCATGGCGGCGCTTACTTCGAGGGCATAGTGATCGATGTCGCCGAAGACCGGGTCCAGGTCGATCGCCTCGCAGTGATAGCCGGCCTCCGCAAGGGCGGGCTGCATATCGAGCCAGACCGCGTGGTTGCAGCCGTAGCCGTGCACCAGCAGCAGCGGCGGACGCGAACTCGGCGCATTGGCCGGGCGCAGGCGCCGGTGCGAACAGAATGGCTGCAGCCAGTTGAACATGCGGAACACAGCGGCGTATTCGCGCAAGTAGCAGGCCAGCGCCCGCGGCAGCGTCAACGGCGACGGCCGGGTGTCCAGCAAGGCGTGCGGGAGCGGCGGGCGGGTCTCGGCGGGCTCGCCGATGCCGCGCAGGGAAATGGCAAAGGCGCCGGCKACGGCCAGCCCCAGCACCGCCAGCACCACGCCGATGCCGGCCAGCAGGGCTGGGGCAAGGGACCAGTCATACCAGTCATGGAGTGCGGTGGCGCAGCCCAGTGCTGCGGCGGCCTGCAATGCCACCGCGGTGCGGCGCAAGGCGGCGGCCGACAGGTTCATGGCTTGGGCGGGCGCAGGTCGGTCAGGCGGGTGCGGGCGAGGCGGTCGTGCAGGAACTGCCGCCTCGGGTCCAGCCAGGCCAGCAGGATCCAGAGCAGCAGTCCGGCGCACAGCACGCCGATGAAGGGGCCCTTGACGAGGCCGAGGAAGTGGCCGGCCGCCGCCGAAGGTGGCAGCCACAGCCATGCCAGCAGGTAGCGCAGCGCCGCCTGCGGCCAGCGCGGGGGCGTTCCCGCGGCCGTCTCCACGCGCATGCGCCAGGTCTGCATGGCCAGGGTCTGGCCGTTGCGCTGCCAGAACCAGACGAAATAGCAGCCCAGCACCAGGAAGCTCCAGCATWGCATGGTGAAGCGGCCATCCAGGCCCAGTTGCTGCAGCCCAGGGCGCGCCAGCAGGTAGAGCCCGGTAGAGGCGCTCAGCACGCCGAACAGCAACACGCCCTCGTACAGCATGCAGGCGATGCGGCGGCGGATCGTCGGCGCCTGGCCGGGCCCCACGGGGCTGGCTGGCGCGGCGGATGCAGCCGGCTTGGCGTTGGACTTGGGCGTGGTGACGGCAGGCATGGCGATCAGACGGGAAAACGGCGGGGTCCGGCGCCGGCTCGGCGGTGATGCCTGAGCGGGCAGCGCGCCGCCTGGTAAATAAGGCTGCCGGATGATGGGATCCGGGGGGATCCCATGACTCCCAAGTCATTCGCGGCAGCGGCGTCCACGGCGAGCCGGGCGGCGAAGCAGGGCCGCCAGGCTGGAAACAAGCGCGGCTGGGGCAGCACAAGCGGCATTATGCCAAAAGCCGGGATCGTCAGGGTATGGCAGTACGGGCAGCGCTACCGCAGGTTCTCAGCGGCGCACCGGCTCGTCGGGGCTGGCGGCACTGCTGGCGGCGGCTTCGGTGGCGGCCTCGCGCGGGGTGTCCGTCGCCGGGGCCGCGGCGACCGCCGTCGGGGTGGATTGGGGCTCAGGCGCCGGTGGGGCGGCTTTGGGTGCCGGCGTGCGCCTGGCGTTGGAGGTGGCGCTGGCCGGCGCCTTCTTTTCCAGGTGCAATTGCCGCGTGGTCTCGGCGGGCAGCCGCTTGCCCGAAGGCAGTGCGCTGACTGCGCCCGGACGGCGCGGCACCTTCTCGGCCGCCGCCAGGTTCTTCTTCTGCTCTTCCGGCAACTGCTGGTACTTGTCCCAGGCTTCGGCCTTCTTCTGGGCCGGCACCGATCGCGTGATCTGGTAGTTTTCGCGGGCCAGGCGGCGTTGCTGGGGTGTCATCTTGACCCATTCGGTCATGCGCGTCTGCAGGCGTGCCTGTTCGGCGGGCGAAAACTTTGGATAGCGCTCTGCGATCTGCAGCCATTTCCGCCTGTTCAACTCGGGGAAGGTGTTCCACTCCCCGGCCAGCGGCTCCAGAACGCGCTGCTGCACGGGGTTGAGTTCCTCCCAGGCCGGATGGGCGTTTGCGACGGCGGCGGCAGCGGGCGCGCGGCCACCCTGCGCGTGGCACGTAAGCGGCCCCAGGTACAAAGTGACGGCGGCAGCCATCCCGGCCAGCAGCAAGGCTGCCAGCCGCCGGCGCGGTGCGTCGGGGTTGAGGTGGGCGCTGGTCATGTTACTGGCCGCGCTTCAGGAACACGTGGAAGCCTTGGTCGGCATAGGCTGTGGGCGGGAGATCGTCGAGCAGCATGGCGGCATCCACATCCGCGAGCTCATCGACGCGCTGCTGCTGCTGCCAGTGGTAAATGCCGATCAGTCCGGCGGCCAGGGCCACCAGCGTCCACACCAGTCCGAGGCGGCGCAGCCATGCGCCTGCGCGATGCAGCGGCGAGTCATCCTCGTCGAAGGAGACCGTGTGCATCCCGGCCGTGGCCAGTTGCGGCGCGGCAACGGCGGCCTGCGCCTTCTTGCGGGACAGCGCTATCCGCCGCGCGGCGGCGAGCCGGTCGGTCACATTGTCGGGCAACGTATTCGCCGAGGCATCCAGTGCCGTGCGAATCTCGTGTGCCAGGCGGCGTTCGTTGATTTCTTTTTCGTTTCTCGTGCTCATAGTCGGACCCCCCGCGCTCGCAATGCCTGCGCCAGTGTGTGCGTGGCACGGGAACAGTGCGTCTTGACGCTGCCTTCGGAGCATCCCATGACAGCAGCCGTTTCCGCGACGTCCATATCCTCCCAGTAACGCATCAGGAAGGCTTCGCGTTGACGTGCCGGCAAGCGCTGGATCTCCTGTTCGATGATGTGCATGGTCTGGGCGCGCTCGACCTTGTCGGCGCTGCTCTCGGCGGATTCGGTGCCGATCTCGGCCTCGAAAGTGTCGAGCAGGTCATTATCCTCGCCTTCGCGGTCGTCGCGCAGGTTGGAGAACAGCGTGACCCAGGTATTGCGCACTTTCTGGCGGCGGAACCAGTCGTGGATGGTGTTTTGCAGTATGCGCTGGAACAGCGGCGCGAGTTCCGCGGCGTTCTTGTCGCCATATTTTTCGGCGAGCTTGATCATCGCGTCCTGGACAATGTCCAGGGCGGCTTCGTCGTCGCGCACCGCAAACACGGCCTGCTTGAAGGCGCGCCGCTCGACGCTGGCGAGAAAGTCGGATAGTTCCTGATCGGTAGCCATGCAGGCGGGGTACAGACGGTGGGGCCTTGGCCGACGGATGTGCAGGAAACGGCTTCTTGCACGTCCAAAATGGTGGGATGCTAGCAAATAACCCCCCCTGTGACCATCCTTGTTCTCTCTTGTGGTCATTCAGGCGCGGGGTAGGTATTGGGTAGCGCGTTCCCGAATCTTGCGCGAAGCCCCCGGGATGAAAAAAGCCCGTAGACCAGCCTGATCCAATACAGTATCATCGCTGGTTCACACGACATCAGTGGTTGTCTCATCCGGCCGCTTATGAGGCGGTCTTCCATGCAGACGCGCACCGCTTGAACCCGTGCCACAAGCCCGGCAGAGAGCATCCGAACAATTTTTTGCCGAAAATTGCAAAGGACTGAAATGAACATGCCCAGCGCGGAATTCCACGCAGACAGCAATTCATCTGCCGCACCCGAAATGATCGGGGCGGAAATTCTCGTTCACGCACTTGCCGAAGAAGGCGTCGAGTACGTCTGGGGCTACCCCGGCGGCGCAGTGCTGTATATCTACGACGAGTTCTACAAGCAAAAGAAGATCGAGCACATCCTGGTGCGCCACGAGCAGGCCGCGGTTCATGCCGCAGACGGCTATGCGCGTGCGACCGGCAAGGTGGGCTGCGCCCTGGTGACCTCCGGTCCCGGCGTCACCAATGCGGTGACGGGCATTGCCACGGCCTACCTGGACTCGATCCCGATGGTGATCATCACCGGCAATGTGCCGACGCACGCCATCGGGCAGGATGCTTTCCAGGAATGCGACACGGTCGGCATCACCCGCCCCATTGTCAAGCACAACTTCCTGGTCAAGGACGTCCGCGATCTCGCTTCGACCATCAAGAAGGCGTTCTATATCGCCGCGACCGGCCGTCCTGGCCCGGTTGTCGTCGATATTCCCAAGGACGTTTCCCGCAATTCCTGCAAGTACGAGTACCCCAAGTCGATCGACATGCGCTCGTACAGCCCGGTGAACAAGGGCCATTCGGGCCAGATCCGCAAGGCGCTCGCGCTGTTGCAGGGCGCCGAACGTCCGTTCATCTACGCAGGCGGCGGGGTGGTGCTGGCCAACGCCAGCGAGGAGCTGCGCCAGCTTGCCGCGCTGACCGGCCATCCGGTCACCAACACGCTGATGGGTCTCGGCTCGTTCCCTGGCACCAGCAAGCAGTTCGTCGGCATGCTCGGCATGCACGGCACGTATGAAGCCAATATGGCCATGCAGAACTGCGACGTGCTGATTGCCATCGGCGCCCGTTTCGACGACCGCGTGATCGGTAATCCGGCTCACTTCACCTCGCAGCCGCGCAAGATCATCCATATCGACATCGATCCGTCTTCCATCTCGAAGCGGGTCAAGGTCGACATTCCCATCGTGGGCCACGTCAAGGATGTGCTGCAGGAACTGATCGCGCAGCTGCAGGCCAGCGACGTGAAGCCCAAGCGCGAGGCCCTGGCCAAGTGGTGGGAGCAGATCGAGCAGTGGCGTTCGGTGGACTGCCTCAAGTACGACCGCGAATCCGAGATCATCAAGCCGCAGTACGTGGTGGAAAAGATCTGGGAACTGACCCACGGCGACGCCTTTGTCTGCTCGGACGTGGGCCAGCACCAGATGTGGGCCGCSCAGTTCTACAAGTTCAACGAGCCGCGCCGCTGGATCAATTCCGGCGGCCTGGGCACGATGGGCGTGGGCCTGCCGTACGCGATGGGCATCAAGAAAGCCTTCCCCGAGAAGGAAGTGGTGACCATCACCGGCGAAGGCTCGATCCAGATGAACATCCAGGAACTGTCGACCTGCCTGCAGTACGACACCCCGGTGAAGATCTGCGCGCTCAACAACCGCTATCTCGGCATGGTGCGCCAGTGGCAGGAAATCGAGTACGACAACCGCTACTCGCACTCCTACATGGATGCGCTGCCCGACTTCGTCAAGCTGGCCGAGGCCTATGGCCATATCGGCATGCGCATCGAAAAGACGGCCGATGTCGAGCCCGCCCTGCGCGAAGCGTTCCGCCTGAAAGACCGTACCGTGTTCCTTGATTTCCAGACCGACCCGACTGAAAACGTGTGGCCGATGGTGCAGGCCGGCAAGGGTATCTCCGAAATGCTGCTTGGCGCGGAGGACCTGTAATGCGACATATTATTTCGGTCCTGCTGGAAAATGAACCCGGCGCGCTGTCGCGCGTGGTTGGCCTGTTCTCGGCGCGCGGCTACAACATCGAGACGTTGACGGTGGCACCCACCGAAGACGCTTCGCTGTCGCGCATGACCATCGTCACCAGTGGTTCGGACGACGTGATCGAGCAGATCACCAAGCACCTGAACCGCCTGGTGGAAGTGGTCAAGGTGGTGGACCTGACCGAAGGCGCGCACATCGAGCGCGAGCTGATGCTCGTCAAGGTGCGCGCGGTGGGCAAGGAGCGCGAGGAAATGAAGCGCACCGCCGACATCTTCCGCGGCCGCATCATCGACGTTACCGAGAAGACCTACACCATCGAGCTGACCGGCAACGGCGGCAAGCTGGATGCCTTCCTCGACGCCATCGACCGCGCCGCCATCCTCGAGACCGTCCGTACCGGCGGCTCGGGCATTGGCCGCGGCGAGCGCATCCTGAAGGTCTGAACCCGATTGCAGTATCCAGCGGCGGCGCCGGTGCCGGCACTAGCCGGGCGGTAGCCGCCAACCCGACACACGAAAACGAAAGATCGAAGGAATTATCATGAAAGTGTTTTACGACAAGGACGCCGACCTCTCCCTGATCAAGGGCAAGAACGTCACCATCATCGGCTACGGCTCGCAAGGCCACGCCCACGCGCAGAACCTGAACGACTCCGGCGTCAAGGTGACGGTCGGCCTGCGCAAGAGCGGCGCATCGTGGAACAAGGCCGTCAACGCTGGCCTGCAAGTCAAGGAAGTGGCCGACGCCGTCAAGGACGCCGACGTTGTCATGATCCTGCTGCCGGACGAGCAGATCGCCGACGTGTACAAGAACGAAGTGCATGACAACATCAAGCAAGGCGCAGCGCTGGCCTTCGCCCACGGCTTCAACGTGCACTACGGTGCCGTGATCCCGCGCGCCGACCTCGACGTGATCATGATCGCGCCGAAGGCCCCGGGCCACACCGTGCGCTCGACCTACGCCCAAGGCGGCGGCGTGCCCCACCTGATCGCCGTGCACCAGGACAAGTCCGGCGCCGCCCGTGACATCGCCCTGTCGTACGCTACCGCCAACGGCGGCGGCCGCGCCGGCATCATCGAAACCAACTTCCGCGAAGAAACCGAAACCGACCTGTTCGGCGAACAGGCCGTGCTGTGCGGCGGTACGGTGGAGTTGATCAAGGCTGGCTTCGAGACGCTGGTGGAAGCCGGCTACGCGCCGGAAATGGCTTACTTCGAGTGCCTGCACGAACTCAAGCTGATCGTCGACCTGATCTATGAAGGCGGCATCGCCAACATGAACTACTCGATCTCCAACAACGCCGAATACGGCGAATACGTCACCGGCCCGCGCGTCGTGACCGAGGAGACCAAGAAGGCCATGAAGCAATGCCTGACCGACATCCAGACCGGCGAATACGCCAAGAGCTTCCTGCTGGAAAACAAGGCCGGCGCCCCGACCCTGATCTCGCGCCGCCGCCTGACGGCCGAGCACCAGATCGAGGAAGTGGGTGCCAAGCTGCGCGCCATGATGCCCTGGATCGCAAAGAACAAGCTGGTCGACCAGTCGAAGAACTAAGCTGTATTGCAGCCCGACGGCCCGCCGCTACTGACGGCGCGGGCCGCAGCCGTTCAGTATTCCGCGCAATATCCCCGCTTCGAGGGGTTATTCGGGCGGGGACTGAACGGCTTTTTGTTATCCTTGTCAGACTTTATTCCTCTATCCAAGCACTGCATGAACTATCCTCATCCGCTGATCGCCCGTGAAGGCTGGCCGTTCCTGGCCGGCGCCTTTGTCATCTCGCTGCTGGTGCAGGTCAGCGCTGGCTTCTGGTGGGCCTTGCCGCTGTGGATCATTACGCTGTTCGTGCTGCAGTTTTTCCGCGATCCGCCGCGGCCCATCCCGGCCCAGCCGAACGCAGTCCTGGCTCCCGCCGACGGCCGTATCGTGGTGGTCGAGAAGACCATGGATCCCTACGCAGGACGGGAGGCCCTGAAGATCAGTGTCTTCATGAACGTGTTCAACGTACACTCCAACCGCGTCTCCGTGGATGGCAAGGTAGAGAAGGTCGAGTATTTCCCCGGCAAGTTCGTCAACGCCGACCTCGACAAGGCCTCGCTGGAGAATGAACGCAACGCTGTGGTCATCCGCCGTGCCGCTGACGGCAAGGTGGTGACGCTGGTACAGGTGGCTGGCCTGGTGGCCCGCCGAATCCTCTGCTACACCCGGGTTGGCGAAACGCTTTCGCGTGGCCAGCGCTACGGGTTCATCCGCTTTGGCTCGCGCGTCGACGTCTACCTGCCGGTGGATGCACGCCCGCGCGTCACCATTGGCGAAAAAGTGTCGGCCTCGTCGACCATCCTGGCCGAACTGGATTAATCCGGCCAGGCCGGAATACACCGGACCCACTGGAGAACAGGCATGGGTGCTTTCAACCGACGCAACAAGCGCGTTAGCAATGGCAACGTGACGAACTTGCGTCCTTTCCGTCACAATCAGCTGCGCGGCAACGAACCCGACGACTTCGACGACGAAGCCGGCGACGATCACGATATCGAGTATGTGCGCCCGCGCCGGCGCGGTATCTACCTGTTGCCCAACGCGTTCACCACGGCGGCGCTGTTCGCCGGGTTCTTCGCCATCGTGCAGGCCATGAACATGCGCTTCGACAGCGCGGCCATCGCCATCTTCGCCGCCATGGTGCTGGATGGCATGGACGGCCGCGTGGCGCGCATCACCAACACGCAGAGCGCGTTCGGCGAGCAATATGACTCGTTGTCGGACATGACCTCATTCGGGGTTGCGCCGGCGCTGGTGATGTACGAGTGGATCCTGCACGACCTGGGCAAGTGGGGATGGATCGCCGCGTTTGTCTACTGCACGTGCGCGGCACTGCGGCTGGCACGTTTCAACGCCAACATCGGCGTGGTCGACAAGCGCTTCTTTCAGGGGCTGCCCAGCCCGGCGGCGGCGGCGCTGGTGGCCGGCTTTGTCTGGCTGGTGATCGACAACAAGCTGCCGGTGAAGGAACTGTGGATGCCGTGGGTGGCATTCGGCATCACGCTGTATGCCGGGCTTTCGATGGTCTCCAACGCGCCGTTCTACAGCGGCAAGGCGCTCGATGTTCGCTACCGCGTGCCCTTCGGCATGATGGTGCTGGTGTTGGTGCTGTTTGTTGTGGTCTCGACGGATCCGCCGGTGGCGTTGTTCGGGCTGTTCGTGGCATACGCCATTTCCGGTTACCTGCTATGGGGCTGGCATGCGTTGCATGGCAAGCCGGCAGGCATCCGGACGGCGCGGGACGGCGGGAATGAACGTTCCTGACGGCAGGTCAGTAAAGAGGCGCTACGGCGCCTTTTTACTTTTTGTTTTCCAGAACTCTGCGCTGTCTGGCCCGCAAGGCCGGGGCGCAGGCTAGCGGTGCGGTTTGCCGTGGTTTGCTGTATCCACTGTTGTCCACTTATCACTGACCAACTGGAGGTTCTCATGGGCATGCTCGACTTCATCAAGGAAGCAGGAGAGAAACTGTTCGGCGGCAGCGCAGCCAAGGCCGCGCCGGCCGATGCACCGTCGGCGGACGTCGACGCGGCCAACCGCGCGGCTGGCGATGCCATCGAGGGCTACATCAAGCAGATGAACCTGGATGCCACCGGGTTGATGGTGCAGGTTGACGGTGCACAGGCGCTGGTGACGGTGTTCGGCGTGGCGCCGGATCAGGCGACCCGCGAGAAGATCGTCCTGTGCTGCGGCAATGTCCAGGGTGTGGAGAAGGTCGAGGACAAGATGTCGGTCAATGTCGACTCGATCGAGTCGACATGGCATACGGTGGTCAAGGGCGACACTTTGTGGGCGATTTCCCAGACGGCCTATGGCAACGGTGCGCTATACACCACCATTTTCGAGGCCAACCAGCCCATGTTGTCGCATCCGGACAAGATCTATCCCGGCCAGAAGCTGCGCATCCCGCCCAAGGCCTGACGCCTGGCATCCCAGGGGCAGGGCGCCCCTGGGGCCTTTCTTCCCGGCGATCACCCCGATTCACGCGATCATATTGCACACGCCCGGCATCTCGGCTATAGTCGCTGACATGATTTCGCGCCAAGCCCTACTCGCCCGCACCATTCTAGGTGGCCTACTAGGTCATCAGGTCGGGACGCGTTTGCGCTGAGGGAAGCCAAGACCCTCGCGCCAAGTCACACAGGATTCATAAAACGCCCCGGCCTGCATCACTGCACGCCGGGGCGTTTTGCATTCAGCACCAATACAGCAGCACAGCAAAACAAGACGGCGAATGCCGAGACAGCAACTTGATTCGCCAGATACAAAGATAAGCCCAGGAGCCCCACTCATGTCCGACAAACTCATTATTTTCGACACCACCTTGCGCGACGGCGAACAGTCGCCAGGCGCCTCCATGACCCGCGAGGAAAAGATCCGCATCGCGCGGCAGCTGGAGCGCCTGAAGGTCGACGTGATCGAAGCCGGCTTTGCGGCCAGCTCCAACGGCGACTTTGAAGCGATTCGCTCCATCGCGCAGGTCGTCAAGGATTCGACCATCTGCTCGCTGGCCCGCGCCAACGACCGCGATATCGCGCGCGCGGCGGAGGCGCTGAAACCGGCCAACGCCTTCCGCATCCATACCTTCATCGCCACTTCGGCGCTGCATATGGAAAAGAAGCTGCGCATGACGCCGGACCAGGTCTATGAACAGGCCATCCTGGCGGTACGCTTTGCGCGCCAGTTCACCGACGATATCGAGTTTTCGCCCGAAGACGGCAGCCGTTCGGACATGGATTTCCTGTGCCGCGTGCTTGAAGGCGTGATTCGTGAAGGCGCCAGCACCATCAACCTGCCGGATACCGTGGGTTATGCCGTGCCGGAGGGCTATGCGGGGCTGATCCGCTCGGTGCGCGAGCGCATCCCCAATTCCGACAAGGCCATCTGGTCCGTGCATTGCCATAACGACCTCGGCATGGCGGTGGCCAACTCGCTGGCAGCGGTCAAACTCGGCGGCGCGCGCCAGGTCGAGTGCACCATCAACGGCCTGGGCGAGCGCGCCGGCAATACCAGCCTGGAAGAAGTGGTGATGGCGGTGAAGACGCGCCGCGACTACTTCGACCTCGACGTCGGTGTGGACACCACGCAGATCGTGCCGGCCTCCAAGCTGGTATCGCAGATCACCGGCTTCGTGGTGCAGCCCAACAAGGCCGTGGTCGGCGCCAACGCGTTCGCCCATGCTTCGGGTATCCACCAGGATGGGGTGCTGAAGGCGCGCGATACCTACGAGATCATGCGCGCCGAAGATGTGGGCTGGACCGCCAACAAGATCGTGCTGGGCAAGCTCTCGGGCCGCAACGCCTTCAAGCAGCGCCTGCAGGAACTCGGCATCGAACTGGAAAGCGAGAGCGAAGTCAACGCTGCTTTCACTCGCTTCAAGGAACTGGCCGACCAGAAGTCCGAGATCTTCGACGAAGACATCATGGCCATCGTTTCCGACGAGGCACACGACGTCAACGAGCACTTCCGCTTTATCTCCCTGTCGCAGCACTCCGAAACCGGCGAGCGCCCGCATGCGCGCGTGGTRTTCAATATGGAYGGCMRGGAGCWGACCGGSGAAGGCGAGGGCAACGGTCCGGTCGATGCCACGCTGCACGCGATTGAAGGCAAGGTCAACAGCGGCGCCGAACTGGTGCTGTATTCCGTCAATGCCATTACCGCCGGCACGCAGGCGCAGGGCGAGGTAACGGTCCGCTTGTCCAAGGGTGGGCGCATCGTCAACGGCGTGGGCACCGATCCCGATATCGTGGCCGCTTCGGCCAAGGCCTACCTGGCTGCCTTGAACAAGCTGCACGACAAGGCCGTGCAGAAGATCAACCCGCAGATCTGATCCCGATCTGACCGGTAAGCCCGCGGCCCAGGCGGCAGCGGGGCTTGAATCGGCCCGCCGCGTTCCCACGAGGACGACGGCGGGCGTTTTGCGTTCCGCGCACGCTCCACGATCGGCCCCGCTCACACCTCACCGGCGCCGGTCAGGCCCGTTGGCGAGGGGGGCGGGCGTGATCTGGTATATAGAACAGCAGTTCGGCAAGCCCCGCGAGCCCAAGCAGGCAACTGGCCGTCAATGTTCAATTTCCATTTCGATGGCGGCGGCGTGCTGCGCCACGACCTCCGCCTGATAGAGTTCGTCCTCTGGCTCGAAGACCCGGTGGCGGAGCAGGGCAGCAAGAACGGTGCGTTTCGAAGCACGCTGGAGCCGATGACTCTCGCCCCCTTCGCGCAGCGCTTTCACTTCAACTGGACGAAGCACTGGCAAAAGCTCTGGTGCTAGCGTCCGCGCGCCGGTATGCGCCGGCTTGGGGCCGAATACAGGAGCCGGCGACCGCTGGTCCTGCGTTCTCCCCTTCAACTTCCTCTATTTTTGCCGCCGCTTGGGCTATTCTCGCTCAATTCCGCGTTTTGCCGCGAAGGTGCGCCCATTTGCCTCTGCCTGCTCCCTGGCTTACCATGCAGCGCTTTAGCGGGAGGTCTCTCGATGTGGTGTAAACGATGGCTGGCAGCTTGCTTGCTCGCGGTAGCGGCAGGGGCCGGCGCGCAGGAGCCGATCCGTCTCGGCATGATCGAGGGGTTGTCCGGTCCCTTTGCCAACGCGGGCGATGCCGTTGTGCGCAACCTGCGGATTGCCATCGATCGCGTCAACGCGCGTGGCGGCGTCAAGACTGCCGAGGGCCCGCGTCCCTTTGAACTCGTTACCTTCGATAGCAAGGGCAATGTCGACGAGAGCCTGATCCAGTTGCGCGGCCTGGTGGACAGGAATATCCCCTTTGTCCTGCAAGGCAATAGTTCGGCGGTGGCTGGCGCGCTGGTGGGCGCCATCAATCGGCACAACGCGCGCCAGCCCGAGGCGCGCGTGCTCTTTCTCAACTATTCCGCGGTCGATCCCGCGCTGACCAACGAAAGCTGCAGTTTCTGGCATTTCCGCTTCGATGCGAGTGCAGACATGCGCATGCAGGCGCTGACCGAGGTCATCCGCGCCGATACCAGCGTGCGGCGCGTGTACCTGATCGACCAGGATTACAGTTTTGGCCATCAGGTGGCTCGTTCGGCACGCGAGATGCTGGCCGCCAAACGCCCTGAGCTGCACATCGTGGGCGATGAGTTTCATCCGATCGGCAAAATCAAGGATTTCGCCCCATATATCGCCAAGATCAAGGCCAGTGGCGCGGACGCCGTGATTACGGGCAACTGGGGCAACGATCTCACGCTGATGGTCAAGGCAGCGCGCGAAGGCGGACTGAAAGCCAAGTTCTACACGTTCTATGGCAACGGCCTGGGCGCGCCGGCGGCCATGGGCGATGCCGGGGTCGGGCGGGTGCTGGCGGTGGCCGAGTGGCATCCGAACGTGGGCGGCGCGGCTTCGGATGCGTTCTACCAGGCGTTCCGGGCGCGCTACCCGGAGCCCAAGGACGACTACGTGCACCTGCGCATGCAGATGATGGTGGAGATGCTGGCCCGGGCGATCGAGAAGGCAGGGTCGACGGATGCCGTCAAGGTGGCGCGGGCGCTCGAGGGTATGCGCTATGTCAACGATTTTCATGAGGCGACTATCCGGGCCGATGACCATCAGGTGCTGCAGCCGCTTTATGTTTCCGTGATGGAGCGGCAGGGCGGGGATGTGCGGTTCGATAACGAAGGATCGGGGTATGGGTTCCGGACTGTCAGGAAGCTGAAGTCCGCCCAGACTACACTGTCCACCAGTTGCAAGATGGAGAGGTTTTAGCGGGGATTCGGCGGGGGCAACCAGCCCGCAACCGGGCAAATTCCATCCCCATCCCAATTTCCGCTATAATCGCCGGCTGTCACGGCCAACCGGTTGCTCAATCGGTCCGGCCAGGACGGAAATTGCCTGACAGCAACATCAAAGGCACGACGCATACGGCACATTCCGCGCTGTAGCGTTCGCAAGTGAAAAGGAAATCACCATGGCAGTAGCCGAAATCAACAGCAAGACCGAAGTCATCAAGCAGTTCGCACGCGCCGCCAACGACACCGGTAGCCCGGAAGTCCAGGTTGCCCTGCTGACCAACCGCATCAACGAACTGACCCCCCACTTCAAGGCCAACATGAAGGATCACCACAGCCGCCGCGGTCTGCTGCGCATGGTGAGCCGTCGTCGTCGCCTGCTGGACTACCTCAAGGCCAACGATGCCGACCGTTATCGTTCGCTGATCGAGAAGCTCGGCCTGCGTAAGTAAGCAGTCAGGATCGTCCGGATGGCAGCACGAATGGATGCACTGCACGCCTTCGCGTGAGCCACGAATGCCTGCGTCAGCCCCGCTGATGCAGGCATTTTGTTTTTGCGGCCGGAAGGTCGATGCCTTGAATCGCTTAAAGTGATTTTTATTTCACTTGATGGCGCCATGCCCCCCGGGCTGGCGCCCGTTGCGCCAAGACGTGCAACGGAGTAAGTTACTTCGTTCTTTAGCTTTTTCTGCAGTGATTCGTCTGCAGTCATTCAAATACCGGAGTCGGGCAAGGAAACGGGGTTTTGTGTCATTCCAGGGCGGTATCCACCTGAGCACCAACTGAGCAGGTGCCGCACTGGAATGGCATAGCACTTCCCTGCAACTGCGACCGACGATGATCCGGCAGTTCGCCCGCGGCTGCTAACGCGGGCGTTGCACAAGCGTGCAAGCGCGAATTAAAGGAACGCTCATGACCATGTTCAATAAGATCGTCAAGGAATTCCAGTGGGGCCAGCACAAGGTGCGCCTGGAAACTGGCGAGATTGCCCGCCAGGCTGGCGGTGCCGTGATCGTCGACATTGAAGACACCGTGGTGCTCGCCACCGTTGTCGCTGCCAAGTCGCCCAAGGCCGGCCAGGACTTCTTCCCGCTGACCGTCGACTACATCGAAAAGACCTACGCCGCCGGCAAGATCCCCGGTGGCTTCTTCAAGCGTGAAGGCCGTCCGTCGGAAAACGAGACGCTGACCTCGCGCCTGATCGACCGTCCGCTGCGCCCGCTGTTCCCGGAAGGTTTCTATAACGAAGTGCAAGTGGTCATCCACGTGCTGTCGTTGAACCCGGAAGTGCCGGCGGATATCCCCGCCCTGATCGGCGCGTCGGCTGCCCTGGCAGTGTCGGGCATTCCGTTCAGCGGCCCGGTCGGCGCAGCGCGCGTTGGCTACAAGGACGGCCAGTACCTGCTGAACCCGACCCGCTCGCAGATCGCCGCATCGGAACTGGACCTCGTGGTTGCCGGTACCGAGCGCGCCGTGCTGATGGTGGAGTCGGAAGCCCGCCAGCTGTCGGAAGAAGTGATGCTGGGCGCCGTGGTCTATGGCCACGAGCAAATGCAGACCGCCATCAACGCCATCCATGAGCTGGTGCGCGACGGCGGCAAGCCGGAGTGGGACTGGACCGCCGCACCGAAGAACGAAGCGCTGATCGCCAAGGTTGGCGAGATCGCCCTGCCGCTGCTGCAGGACGCCTACCAGCTGCGCCAGAAGTCGGCGCGCAGCCAGAAGCTCAAGGAAGTCTACGCCTCCGTGACGGCCAAGCTGGCCGAAGCCGGCGTGGAAGCCGACAAGGTCGAAGTGGGCAACGTGCTGTTCGACATCGAAGCCAAGATCGTGCGCAGCCAGGTGCTGTCGGGCGAGCCGCGCATCGATGGCCGCGATACCCGCACCGTGCGCCCGATCGAGATCCGTTCGTCGGTGCTGCCGCGCGCCCACGGCTCGGCCATCTTCACCCGTGGTGAAACCCAGGCGCTGGTGGTTGCCACGCTGGGCACCAAGGGCGATGAGCAGATCATCGACGCGCTCGCCGGCGAATACCGCGACCGCTTCATGCTCCACTACAACATGCCTCCGTTCGCCACCGGCGAAACCGGTCGCGTGGGCAGCCCCAAGCGCCGCGAAATCGGTCACGGCCGCCTCGCCAAGCGCGCGCTGATCCCGGTCCTGCCGAAGGATGACGAATTTGCCTACACCATTCGCCTGGTGTCGGAAATCACCGAATCCAACGGCTCGTCGTCGATGGCATCGGTGTGCGGCGGCTGCCTGGCACTGATGGACGCCGGCGTTCCGATCAAGGCGCACGTGGCCGGCGTGGCCATGGGCCTGATCCTGGAAGGCAACAAGTTCGCCGTGCTGACCGACATCCTCGGTGACGAGGACCACCTCGGCGACATGGACTTCAAGGTCGCGGGTACCGACAACGGCATCACGGCGCTGCAGATGGACATCAAGGTCCAGGGCATCACCAAGGAAATCATGCAGGTCGCGCTGGCGCAAGCCAAGGAAGGCCGCCTGCATATCCTGGGCAAGATGCAGGATGCGATGGGCCATGCGCGCACCGAGCTGTCGGAGCACGCACCGCGCATGATCACCATGAAGATCCATCCGGACAAGATCCGCGAAGTGATCGGCAAGGGCGGCTCGACCATCCAGGCGCTGACCAAGGAAACCGGCACCACCATCGACATCCAGGAAGACGGCACCATCACCATCGCCTCGACCTCGACCGATGGCATGGCCGAAGCCAAGCGCCGCATCGAAGGCATCACCGCGGAAGCCGAAGTGGGCAAGATCTACGCCGGCACCGTGCTGAAGCTGCTGGACTTTGGCGCCATCGTCAACATCCTGCCGGGCAAGGACGGCCTGCTGCACATCTCCGAGATCGTCAACGAGCGCGTCAAGGACATCAAGGATTGGCTCAAGGAAGGCCAGCACGTTCGCGTGAAGCTGATCCAGGCCGACGAAAAGGGCCGCCTGCGCCTGTCCCTGAAGGCTGCGCTGGCCGAAGAGGGTGGCAGCATCAGCCCGATCGCCAACACCAGCGAAGCACCTGCTGCTCCGGCCGCACCGGCTGCGCCGACGACGCCTTCGGCGGATCAGCAACAGCAGTAAGCGTTTCGTAGTATCCGTAGCAGAGAAAGCGGCTGGCGATGTCCAGCCGTTTTTTTGTTTACACTGCCGCCAGTCCCGTCCGCCACCGGCGGCCCGCTCGGCCCGTTTGTAGTGCTGCGCGGCGGCAGAGCAGATCGATCCCCCGTCATGCGTGCGAGAGCCCGCCGCATGCGAAAAGCAAGGAGCAGCAATGCAAGCCATCGAAATCCGCGAATACGGCGCCCCCGAAGTCCTGCAACTGGCGCAACGTCCCGATCCCGTGCCCAAGGCGGGAGAGATCCTGATCCGCGTGAGCGCGGCCGGCATCAACCGCCCCGACGTATTCCAGCGCACCGGCAACTATCCTGTGCCGCCCGGCGCGTCCGACCTGCCGGGCCTGGAAGTGGCGGGGGTGGTTGCCGGCGGCGACCTGTCGCACACCGACAACCGCTTCGGCCTGAAGCTGGGCGATCGCGTCTGCGCGCTGGTGCAGGGCGGTGGCTACGCGGAGCTGTGCGTGGCCCCCGCGGCGCAATGCCTGCCGGTGCCGGCCGGCCTGTCGGATATCGAGGCGGCGGCATTGCCCGAGACCTTCTTCACCGTATGGAGCAATGTGTTCGATCGCGGCTACCTGGGCCGCGGCCCGCTGGGCAAGGATGAGACCCTGCTGATCCAGGGTGGCTCCAGCGGCATCGGCACGACCGCCATCCAGATTGCCAAGGCACTGGGCCACAAGGTCTTCGTGACGGCTGGCAGCGCAGACAAGTGCCGTGCCTGCGAGGAACTGGGCGCCGACCGCGCCATCAACTACAAGACCGAAGACTTCGTCGCCGAGGTCAAGGCCTTGACCGGTGGCCGCGGCGCGGACGTCATCCTCGACATGGTGGCCGGCCCCTACCTGGCGCGCGAGCTTTCCTGCGTGGCCGACGACGGCCGCATCGTGATCATTGCGCTGCTGGGCGGCGCAAAGGCGGAGATCCCGCTGGGCGACATCCTGCGCCGACGCATCACCGTTACCGGTTCGACGCTGCGTCCGCGCCCGGTTTCGTTCAAGGGTGAGATAGCGCAAGCACTGCACCAGCACGTCTGGCCGCTGCTGGCCGCGGGCAAGATCAAGCCGGTGATCCACCAGACCTTCCCGGCCGCCCAGGCGGCGGACGCGCATCGCCTGATGGAATCGAGCGAGCACATCGGCAAGATCGTCCTGACCTGGTAAGCGGGCGGAGCTGGGGCTGCGCGCCCCGGCGGTATGGCAGGGTAGGGCGGGCCCCGGGATCGCCTGGGCGCGGGAGCCTCCTGGCCGATTTCGGGCCCCTTCGGTGGCGTAGGGCCCTGGCCCGCGCTACAATAGCCGGTTTGATTGAGAGGGGCGCCCTGTGAGACAAAAGCTCGTCATCGGCAACTGGAAGATGCACGGCAGCCTGGCCGCCAACGCGGCCCTGCTGGAAGGTATCAAGGCTGTACCGGCACGTGCCCGCCTTGCGGTGTGTGCGCCGTTCCCTTACCTGGCACAGTGCCAGTCGTTGCTGGTCGGCTCCAATGTGGCCTGGGGCGCTCAAGACGTATCCGCCGAGGCGCGCGGTGCCTTCACGGGCGAAGTGGCGGCATCCATGCTGGCCGAGTTCGGTGTTTCGTACGCCCTCGTGGGGCATTCGGAGCGCCGCAGCTACCATGGCGAGAACGATGCCACGGTGGCGGCCAAGGCGCTGCGCGCACTCGAATTCGGCATCGTGCCGGTGGTGTGCGTGGGCGAGACCCTGGCGCAGCGCGAGGCCGGCGAGACCGAGGCGGTGGTTGGCCGTCAGCTTGGCGCCGTGCTCGAAGCGCTGTCGCTGGAGCAGCTTGGGCGTATCGTGCTGGCATATGAGCCGGTGTGGGCAATCGGCACCGGCAAGACCGCAAGCAGCGAGCAGGCCCAGGCCGTGCATGCCTTCTTGCGCGGCCAGGTGGCAGCGCGCGATGCAGGGGTTGCGGCTCGCATGGCCATGCTGTACGGCGGCAGCGTCAAGCCGGACAACGCGGCAGAACTATTTTCCATGCCCGACATCGACGGGGGGCTGATCGGAGGCGCCTCGCTGAAGTCGGACGATTTCCTCGCGATCGGCAACGCCTGAATGCCGGCCGCTCATAGGGTCTGATCAGGCAAGCGAATCGAACCAAATGGCAATTTTCAAAACTTTGTTGGTAGTGGCGCAGGTACTATCCGCGCTTGGCGTGATTGGCCTGGTGCTGCTGCAGCATGGCAAGGGCGCCGATGTCGGTGCGGCGTTCGGCTCGGGGGCCTCGGGCAGCCTGTTCGGCGCCACCGGCTCGGCCAACTTCCTGTCGCGTACCACCGCCGTGCTGGCGACGCTGTTCTTCATCTGCACGCTGAGCCTGACGCTGCTGGGCAACTATCGGCCGGCGGCATCGCTGGGTGTGATGGGCTCCGCGCCGCAGGTGRCACCGGCAGTGGCGGGGGCTTCGGCGCCTGCAGCCGCGGCTGCCGCATCGGGTGCCGCGGCTTCGAATTCGTCCGCGCCCGCAGTACCGAAATAATCAACCTGCCTTGTGTCTGATTCTTGAAGATTTTTGCAGTTGTGCATTGAACAAATCAGGAATTCTAGGTTAGAATACAAGGCTTGAAACGATCCCCCAGCGACGGGGCTCTAGCCAGGACAAAGCAGTCCCAGCCAGAGTTCCGAAGGGTGTAAAAACCCTGGGCCCTGAAAAGCCCGGCGCGAGGCAATATTGTTTCTCCCCCAGCCGACGTGGTGAAATTGGTAGACACGCTATCTTGAGGGGGTAGTGGCGAAAGCTGTGCGAGTTCGAGTCTCGCCGTCGGCACCAAACAACTTGATCGGGTTGTCCGTCCGGAGTGTATCCCGGATGGGCAGCCCGGCCAGTCCGCAAGGCGGCGTCGTAATTTCTACGGAATGGCGCTTGGGGTGGGCAACAGGACGCCGCTTACCGCTGGTGCTGTTGACAACATTCCAGATAAGGCTGGCCGTACCTTGAMTCTCGAAGCCTACTTCCCCGTCCTCATCTTCATCMTCTTYGGYGTCGTGCTCGGYRTKGCACTGATGTCSATTGGYCGRATWCTCGGTCCCAACAAWCCTGATMCCGCGAAGCTCTCTCCGTACGAGTGCGGCTTCGAAGCGTTCGAGGACGCGCGCATGAAGTTCGACGTGCGCTACTACCTCATCGCTATTCTTTTTATCCTGTTCGATCTCGAAACCGCCTTCCTGTTTCCCTGGGGTGTAGCCCTGCGGGATATCGGCTGGCCGGGTTTCTTCGCCATGGGCGTGTTTCTGCTGGAATTCATCGTGGGCTTCGTCTACATCTGGAAAAAGGGCGCGCTCGATTGGGAGTGATGTGATATGGCAATCGAAGGCGTTCTCAATGAAGGCTTCGTCACGACTACCGCTGACAAGCTGATCAACTGGACCCGCACCGGGTCGCTCTGGCCGATGACCTTTGGCCTGGCGTGCTGCGCTGTGGAAATGATGCATGCTGGCGCCGCGCGCTACGACATGGACCGCTTCGGCGTGATTTTCCGCCCGTCGCCGCGCCAGTCGGACGTGATGATCGTGGCCGGCACGCTGTGCAACAAGATGGCCCCCGCGCTGCGCAAGGTCTACGACCAGATGGCCGAGCCACGCTGGGTGATCTCGATGGGTTCGTGCGCGAATGGCGGCGGTTACTATCACTACTCGTATTCAGTGGTGCGTGGTTGCGACCGGATCGTGCCGGTGGATATCTATGTGCCTGGCTGCCCCCCCACGGCGGAAGCGCTGATCTACGGCATCATCCAGCTGCAGAACAAGATCCGTCGCACCAACACCATCGCGCGCAAGGGCTGACATGTCGAACCTCGATACTCTGAAGGCCGCGCTCGAAAAGGTACTGGGCAAGCGTATCCAGAAACTGGTGGAGGCGGTAGGCGAGATTACCCTTATCGTCAAGGCCGAAGACTCCGTCGAAACCGCGCTGATGCTGCGCGACGATCCGTCGCTGCGCTTCGAGCAGCTGATCGACGTTTGCGGCGTCGATTATTCCTCCTATGGCGACGGCGCCTGGGATGGTCCCCGTTTCGCCGCCGTGACGCACCTGCTGTCGGTGACGCACAACTGGCGTCTGCGCGTACGTGTGTTCGCGCCGGATGACGACGTGCCCGTGGTGCCGTCGCTGAATGACGTCTGGAACTCGGCCAACTGGTTCGAGCGCGAAGCGTTCGACTTCTATGGCATCGTGTTCGAGGGCCATAACGACCTGCGCCGCCTGTTGACCGACTACGGTTTCGTCGGCCATCCGTTCCGCAAGGACTTCCCGGTATCGGGCTATGTCGAGATGCGCTACGACCCCGAACAGAAGCGGGTGATCTACCAGCCCGTCACGATCGAGCCGCGCGAGGTAACGCCGCGCGTCATCCGCGAAGAGAATTACGGCGGCTTGCAGCACTGAGAACGCGCAATGGCAGATATCAAGAACTACACCMTGAACTTCGGCCCGCAGCATCCKGCSGCRCACGGYGTGCTGCGCCTTGTGCTGGAGCTTGACGGCGAAGTGATCCAGCGCGCCGACCCCCATATCGGCCTGTTGCACCGTGCCACCGAAAAGCTGGCCGAGCAAAAGACCTGGATCCAGAGCGTGCCGTACATGGACCGCCTCGACTACGTGTCGATGATGGTCAACGAGCATGCCTACGTGATGGCCATCGAGAAGATGCTGGGTCTCGACGTGCCGGTCCGCGCGCAATACATCCGCGTGATGTTCGACGAGATCACGCGTCTGCTGAACCACCTGATGTGGATCGGCTCGCACGCGCTCGACGTGGGCGCGATGGCGGTGTTCCTGTACGCCTTCCGCGAACGCGAGGACATGTTCGACATGTACGAGGCGGTATCGGGCGCGCGCATGCACGCGGCCTACTACCGTCCGGGCGGCGTGTACCGCGACCTGCCGGACACAATGCCGCAATACAAGGCATCGAAGATCCACAACGAACGCGCCATCAAGGCCATGAACGAGGCGCGTTCGGGTTCGCTGCTGGACTTCATCGAGGACTTCACCAACCGTTTCCCGAAGTACGTTGACGAATACGAAACGCTGCTGACGGACAACCGGATCTGGAAACAGCGCCTGGTCGGCATCGGCGTGGTGAGCCCGGAACGCGCGCTGCAAATGGGCTTTACCGGCCCGATGCTGCGCGGCTCCGGCATCGAGTGGGACCTGCGCAAGAAGCAGCCCTACGAAGTGTATGACCGCATGGACTTCCAGGTCCCGGTGGGCGTGGGCGGCGATTGCTACTCGCGCTACCTGGTGCGTATCGAAGAGATGCGGCAGTCCAACGGCATCATCAAGCAGTGCATCGACTGGCTGCGCCGCAACCCCGGCCCGGTGATGACCGACAACCACAAGGTGGCGCCGCCTTCGCGCGTGGACATGAAGTCCAACATGGAAGAGCTGATCCACCACTTCAAGCTCTTTACCGAAGGCATTCACGTGCCGGAAGGCGAGACCTACGCGGCGGTGGAGCATCCCAAGGGCGAGTTCGGCATCTATGCGATCTCCGACGGCGCGAACAAGCCGTACCGCCTGAAGATCAGGGCACCGGGCTTTGCCCATCTTGCCGCCCTGGATGAAATGGCCAAGGGCCACATGATTGCGGACGCGGTAACGATCATCGGTACCCAGGACATCGTCTTCGGCGAGATCGACCGCTAATTGGTACCGCCGGCCCCGGACGACGATCCGGGCGCCCCTGGCAAGGACCCGAATCACGGTGTCCGGCCACGGGAAACCCGCGGTGGGCCCAGCATGCTGCGACATGCGGGCCGCAACGGCAGCGACGGCTGCAAACCTGCGGATGCGTGCCATGTGGCGGCGCAGTTCCGCAAATGACTCGGCGTATTACAGCAACGACCATGCTATCAGCAGAAGCTCTCAAGGAAATCGATCGCGCGATCGCCAAGTATCCGGCTGACCAGAAGCAGTCGGCCGTGATGGCGGCGTTGGCCGTGGCGCAGGGCGAAGTGGGCTGGGTCTCCCCGGAAGTCATGCAGTTCGTTGCCAGCTACCTCGACATGCCGCCGGTATGGGTCGAGGAGGTCGCAACCTTCTACAACATGTACGACACCAAGCCGGTCGGCAAGTACAAGCTGACCGTCTGCACCAACCTGCCGTGCGCACTCTCCGGTGGCGAACGGGCCGGCGACTACCTCAAGCAAAAGCTGGGTATCGGCTATAACGAAACCACCCCGTGCGGCACCTTCACCCTGAAGGAAGGCGAGTGCATGGGCGCCTGCGGCGACGCACCGGTGATGATCGTCAACAATACCCGCATGTGCAGCCACATGAGCGACGCCAAGCTGGACGCGCTGGTGGACGAGCTCAAGGGCACCGCCAAGGGGGACAAGTAACATGACCTCTCTGCACGACCGCCACATCAAGCCGCTGATCCTGGCCGGCCTCGATGGCAGCAACTGGCACCTCGAAGACTACGTCAAGCGCGGCGGCTATCAGCAGCTCAAGCGCATCCTGACCGAGAAGATCACGCCCGAGCAGGTGATCGCGGACGTCAAGGCCTCGGGCCTKCGCGGCCGTGGCGGCGCAGGCTTCCCSACCGGCCTSAAGTGGWSCTTCATGCCGCGTCAGTTCCCCGGCCAGAAATACCTGGTCTGCAACACCGACGAGGGCGAGCCAGGTACCTTCAAGGACCGCGACATCATCCGCTACAACCCGCATGCGCTGATCGAAGGCATGGCCATCGGTGCGTACGCGATGGGCATCACCGTGGGCTACAACTACATCCACGGCGAGATCTGGAACGAATACAAGATCTTCGAGCAGGCGCTCGAAGAGGCGCGCGCGGCTGGCTTCCTGGGTGACAACATCCTGGATTCGGGCTTCAACTTCCAGTTGCACGCCCACCACGGCTACGGCGCCTACATCTGTGGCGAGGAAACCGCGCTGCTCGAATCGCTGGAAGGCAAGAAAGGCCAGCCGCGCTTCAAGCCGCCTTTCCCGGCCAGCTTTGGCCTGTACGGCAAGCCGACCACCATCAACAACACCGAGACGTTCGCCGCGGTGCCGTTCCTGCTGTCGATCGGGCCGGAAAACTACCTGAAGATGGGCAAGCCGAACAACGGCGGCTCCAAGATCTTCTCGATTTCCGGCGACATCGAGCGTCCCGGCAACTACGAGATCCCGCTGGGCACGCCGTTCGCGACCCTGCTGGAACTCGCCGGCGGCATGCGCGGCGGCAAGCGCATCAAGGCAGTGATCCCGGGTGGCTCGTCCGCCCCGGTGGTGCCGGGCGACATGATGATGGCGTCCGACATGGATTACGACTCGATCGCCAAGGCCGGMTCGATGCTGGGCTCGGGCGCGGTGATCGTGATGGACGAGACGCGCTGCATGGTTCGCTCGCTGCTGCGTCTGTCGTATTTCTACTTTGAAGAATCGTGCGGCCAGTGCACGCCGTGCCGTGAAGGCACCGGCTGGCTCTACCGCATGGTGAATCGTATCGAACACGGAGAAGGGCGCCAGGAAGACCTGGACCTGCTCAATAACGTCGCTGAAAACATCATGGGCCGCACCATCTGCGCGCTCGGTGATGCGGCAGCGATGCCGGTCCGCGGCATGCTCAAGCACTACTGGAAAGAGTTCGAATATCACGTCGAACACAAGCAGTGCATGGTTCCGGCCTACTCTTAAGCGTGGCAGAACATGGTTGAACTCGAGATCGACGGCAAGAAGGTTGAGGTTGCTGAAGGCAGCCTGGTGATGGAAGCCGCCCGCCAGCTGGGCACCTACATCCCGCACTTCTGCTACCACCGTAAATTGTCCATTGCGGCTAACTGCCGCATGTGCCTGGTTGAGGTTGAGAAAGCGCCCAAGGCGCTGCCGGCCTGCGCCACGCCCGTTACCCCTGGCATGAAGGTCTTCACCAATTCGGAGAAGGCGGTCAAGGCGCAGAAGTCGGTGATGGAATTCCTGCTGATCAACCACCCGCTGGATTGCCCGATCTGCGATCAGGGCGGCGAGTGCCAGCTGCAGGATCTGGCCGTGGGCTACGGCGCATCGGAATCGCGCTACAAGGAAGAAAAGCGCGTCGTCTTCCACAAGAACGTTGGCCCGCTGATCTCCATGGAAGAGATGASCCGCTGCATCCACTGCACCCGYTGCGTGCGCTTYGGCCAGGAAGTGGCCGGCGTGATGGAGCTGGGCATGCTGGGCCGCGGCGAGCACTCCGAGATCACGACCTTCGTCGGCCAGACCGTGGATTCGGAACTGTCCGGCAACATGATCGACCTGTGCCCGGTCGGCGCGCTGACCAGCAAGCCGTTCCGCTACTCGGCCCGTACCTGGGAACTGGCTCGCCGCAAGTCGGTGTCGCCGCACGATGGCCTGGGCGCGAACCTGGTGGTACAGACCAAGAACCAGCGCGTAATGCGCGTGCTGCCGCTGGACAACGAAGCCGTCAACGAATGCTGGCTGTCCGACAAGGACCGCTTCTCGTACGAAGGCCTGAACAGCGCCGACCGTCTCACCAAGCCCCTGCTCAAGCAAGGTGGCGAGTGGATGGAAACGGACTGGCAGACCGCGCTGGAATACGTGGCCAATGGCCTCGCCAGCATCAAGCGCGACCATGGCGCCGACCAGATCGCCGCGCTGGCCAGCCCGCACAGCACGCTGGAAGAACTCCACCTGCTGGGTAAGCTGGTGCGTGGACTGGGCAGCGACAACGTTGACTTCCGCCAGCGCCAGACCGACTTCTCGGCCGCCATCAAGGGCGCGCCGTGGCTGGGCCTGCCGATTGCCGACGTCTCCGCGCTGCAGCGCGTACTGGTGATCGGTTCATCTCTGCGCAAGGATCACCCGCTGCTGGCCGCGCGTCTGCGCCAGGCCGGCAAGAAGGGCGCCCGCGTGGCAGTGCTCGGCGCCAGCGCCGATGACCTGCTGATGCCGCTGGCCGCACGCATCGACGCTGCACCGTCCGGCTGGACCGCAGCCCTGGCCGGCGTGGCCCGTGCCGTCGCCGCCGCCAAGGGCGTGGCCGCTCCGGCGGGCACCGATGGTTTCGACGGCGACGACAAGTCCAGGCTGGTAGCCGATGCGCTGCTGTCGGGCGAGCGCCGCGCCGTGTTCCTCGGCAACGAGGCCGTGCGTCACCCGCAATTCGCCGCGCTGCACGCGCTGGCACAGTGGATCGCCACCGAAACCGGCGCCACGCTGGGCTTCCTGACCGAAGCCGCGAACACGGTCGGCGGCCATATCGCAGGTGCGCTGCCGCAGAAGGGCGGCGCCAACGCGCAGGCCATGTTCGACACGCCGCGCCGCGCCTACGTGCTGCTGAACACGGAACCCGAGTTCGACGCTGCCAACCCGCGTCAGGCCCTGGCCGCGCTGGCCCAGGCCGGTACCGTGGTGGTGCTGTCGCCGTTCCGCTCGGAAGCCGCGCTGCAATATGCTGACGTGATCCTGCCGGTGACCCCGTTCACCGAAACCGCGGGTACGTTCGTGAACTGCGAAGGCCTGCCGCAAAGCTTCAACGGCGTCGTCCGTGCGCTGGGCGATTCGCGTCCGGCATGGAAGGTGCTGCGCGTGCTGGGCAACCTGCTCGACGTGCCTGGTTTCGACTACGAGACCGCCGAAAGCGTGCGCGACGAAGTGCTGGCCAAGCCGGTCGCTCCGCAACTGAACAACGGCACCGACGCGGCCATCCGCGTGAGCGCCGCCGCGGGCGGCATCGAGCGCATCGCCGATGTGCCGATCTACCACGCGGACCCGATCGTGCGCCGTGCCGATTCGCTGCAACTGACCGCAGCCGCGCGCCGCGCCATGCAAGCCGGCCTGTCGGCCGACTTGTTCGCCTCGCTGGGCGTGCAGGCGGGCGACCCGGTGCGCGTGACGCAAGGGCAGGGCAGCGTGGTGCTGCCGGCCGCCCTGGAAGCCGCGTTGCCTGCCGGCACCGTGCGCGTGTCCGCCGGCACCGTTGCCGCGACCAGCCTGGGCGCCATGTTCGGTACCGTCACCGTAGAGAAAGCCATCGACCTGGCCGCCGCCGCGAAGGGCGCGGCCGAGCCGGCGGCCACGGCATAAGAAGAGCGAGAAAGAAACATGATCGACTGGATTACCTCGCAAGGACAGAATCTCTTCGGCGGCGCCTGGACGCCGCTGTGGATCCTGATTCGCGCCGTGGTCATTGTGGTGCCGCTGCTGTTGTGCGTGGCCTACCTGATCCTCTGGGAGCGCAAGCTGATCGGCTGGATGCACGTGCGTATCGGCCCGAACCGGGTCGGCCCGCTGGGCCTGCTGCAGCCGATCGCCGACGTGCTCAAGCTGCTGCTCAAGGAAGTGATGATGCCCACGCAGGTCAGCCGGGGCATGTACCTGGTTGCCCCGCTGATGGTGCTGATGCCCGCCGTGGCGATCTGGGCGGTGATTCCGTTCCAGGCCGAGGTGGTGATGGCCAACGTCAACGCCGGCCTGCTGTACGTGATGGCGATCAGCTCGGTTGGCGTGTACGGCGTGATCCTGGCAGGCTGGGCCTCCAACTCCAAGTACGCCTTCATCGGCGCCATGCGCGCCGCGGCGCAGATGGTGTCGTATGAAATCGCCATGGGCTTTGCCCTGGTGACTGTGCTGATGGTGTCGGGCAGCCTGAACCTGTCGGCCATCGTCAACTCGCAGAACACCGGCTACTTCGCCAACATGGGGATCAACGTACTGTCGTGGAACTGGCTGCCGCTGCTGCCCATGTTCGGCGTGTACTTCATCTCCGGCGTGGCCGAAACCAACCGCCACCCGTTTGACGTGGTCGAAGGCGAGTCGGAAATCGTGGCCGGCCACATGATCGAATACTCGGGCATGGGCTTCGCGCTGTTCTTCCTGGCCGAGTACATCAACATGATCGTCATCTCCACGATGACCGCGCTGATGTTCCTGGGCGGCTGGGCGCCCCCGTTCGAGAGCTTCATCACGAACGCGGTGCCGGGTTTCTTCTGGCTGCTGATCAAGGTATTTTTGCTGCTGTCGGTGTTTATCTGGATCCGCGCTTCGTTCCCGCGTTACCGCTATGACCAGATCATGCGCCTGGGCTGGAAGATCTTCATCCCGCTGACGGTGGGCTGGCTGGTCATCGTGGCGATCTGGATCCGGTCGCCCTGGAATATCTGGCATTGAACGGCCAAAGCAGGGGCGCAGCCGCATTTGGCGGCGCCCCGTGGAATCATTAGGAAGCAATCGTCATGCTGCTCGCCATCAAGGACTTCTTCAACAGCCTGCTCCTGAAGGAACTCTTCAAGGGCATGGCCCTGACCGGGCGTTATCTCTTCGCGCGCAAGATCACAGTCCAGTTCCCGGAAGAAAAAACGCCGATGTCGCCGCGTTTCCGGGGTCTGCACGCGCTGCGCCGCTACCCGAACGGCGAAGAGCGCTGCATCGCCTGCAAGCTGTGCGAAGCGGTTTGCCCGGCACTGGCCATCACCATCGAGTCCGATGCACGCGTCGACGGTACCCGCCGCACCACGCGCTATGACATCGACCTGACCAAGTGCATTTTCTGCGGTTTCTGCGAGGAAGCCTGCCCGGTCGACGCCATCGTCGAGACGCATATTCTCGAATACCACGGCGAGAAGCGCGGCGACCTGTACTTCACCAAGGACATGCTGCTGGCCGTGGGCGACCGCTACGAGCCGCAGATTGCCGCGGCGAAGGCCGCGGACGCCAAGTACCGTTAATACGGCGCGATACAGGGCGCGTCCGCCGATTCTGGCGGACGTTGCCAACGAATAGTGAATCGGGCCCCGTGTGGGGCCAACGAAAAGGATGCCGCAAGGGCAGGCCACCAGGGGTGGCTTGTGCCAGAAGGCTCGACGAGGACCATGGAACTCACGACCACCATCTTCTATGTCTTTGCGCTGGTGCTGGTGCTCTCCGCACTGAAAGTCATCACCGCGAAGAACCCGGTGCACTCCGCACTGTTCCTCGTGCTGTCGTTTTTTACGGCAGCCGCGATCTGGATGCTGCTGAAGGCCGAATTCCTCGCCATCCTGCTGGTGCTGGTGTACGTGGGCGCGGTGATGGTGCTGTTCCTGTTCGTGGTGATGATGATCGATATCGATATCGAGCACCTGCGACGGGACTTCTGGACCTATGTACCGATGGCTTCGGTGGTTGGCGCGCTGATCATCGCCGAGATGGCCACCGTGCTGGTGCGCAACTTCATCGGCACGACCACGCCGCTGAACAACGTCGTGCACGGCCCGGACTACTCCAACACCGCCGAGCTCGGCAAGCTGATCTACACCGACTACATCTACGCCTTCGAAGTGGCCGGCATCATCCTGCTGGTGGCGATCATCGCCGCCGTTGCGCTGACGCTGCGCCGCCGCAAGGACAACAAGTCGCAAGACGTGGGCGAGCAACTGCGTACCCGCCGCCAGGACCGCGTGCGCCTGGTCTCGATGCCCAGCGAAGCCCGTGCCGGCACCCAAGCCAGCCCGGATGCCGCGGCTGCCGCCAACAAGAACTAAAGCCCGGAGAAACGCTGTGCTCTCTCTCGCCCATTTCCTCGTGCTCGGTGCGATCCTGTTCGCCATCAGCATCGTTGGTATTTTCCTGAACCGCAAGAACGTCATCGTGCTGCTGATGGCGATCGAACTGATGCTGCTTGCGGTCAATATGAACTTCGTCGCCTTCTCGCACTATCTGGGCGACCTGGCAGGACAGGTTTTCGTTTTCTTTATCCTCACGGTGGCTGCGGCCGAATCGGCAATCGGCCTTGCAATTCTGGTCGTGCTGTTCCGCAACCTGGACACGATCAACGTGGACGACATGGACACCCTCAAGGGCTGATCCGAGTTTCTACGTTATGAACCAAGACCGTTCTCCGACCGCACACCACTAAGCGTCCTATGGCAACCACGCTCGACCCCAACCTGCTACTGGCGATTCCGCTCGCACCGCTCGCCGGTGCAGCGATCGCCGGCCTGTTCGGCACCAAGTTCTTCAGCACGTTCTCCTCGGAGACGCGCGCCGGCCGCACGCTGGCCCACACCGTGACGATCCTCGGTGTGGCGATCTCCTGCCTGCTGTCGATCATCGTGCTGATGGACGTCCTTGACGGCGCGAGCTTCAATGCCACCGTGTACGAGTGGATGACGATCGGCAGCCTCAAGATGGAAGTGGGCTTCCTGGTCGACTCGCTGACCGCGATGATGATGGTGGTGGTGACCTTCGTCTCGCTGATGGTGCACATCTACACCGTCGGCTACATGAGCGAAGACCCCGGCTACAACCGCTTCTTCGCCTACATCTCGCTGTTCACCTTCTCGATGCTGATGCTGGTGATGAGCAACAACTTCCTGCAGCTGTTCTTCGGCTGGGAAGCCGTGGGTCTGGTGTCGTACCTGCTGATCGGCTTCTGGTACACCCGCCCGACCGCSATYTTCGCCAACMTSAAGGCGTTCCTGGTCAACCGCGTSGGYGACTTCGGCTTYATCCTCGGCATCGGCCTGCTGCTGGCCTACAGCGGCAGCATGAACTACACCGAAGTGTTCGCCGCGCGCGACCAGCTCGCCACGGTGATCTTCCCGGGCACCGACTGGATGATGATCACGGTTGCCTGCATCTGCCTGTTTATCGGCGCGATGGGCAAGTCGGCCCAGTTCCCGCTGYACGTGTGGCTGCCGGACTCGATGGAAGGCCCGACCCCGATCTCCGCGCTGATTCACGCCGCCACCATGGTGACGGCCGGCATTTTCATGGTCGCGCGCATGTCGCCGCTGTTCGAGCTGTCGGACACCGCGCTGTCCTTCGTGCTGGTGATCGGCGCCATTACCGCGCTGTTCATGGGCTTCCTGGGCATGATCCAGAACGACATCAAGCGCGTGGTGGCGTACTCCACGCTGTCGCAGCTCGGCTACATGACGGTCGCGCTGGGCGCCTCGGCCTACTCGGTGGCCGTGTTCCACCTGATGACCCACGCGTTTTTCAAGGCACTGCTGTTCCTTGCGGCCGGCTCGGTCATCATCGGCCTGCACCATGACCAGGACATCCGCAACATGGGCGGCCTGCGCAAGTACATGCCGATTACCTGGATCACGTCGCTGGTGGGTTCGCTGGCGCTGATCGGCACGCCGTTCTTCGCGGGCTTCTACTCCAAGGACTCGATTATCGAGGCGGTGGCCGAATCGCATATCGCTGGCTCGGGCTTCGCTTACTTCGCGGTGCTGTCCAGCGTGTTCGTCACGGCGTTCTATTCCTTCCGCCTGTACTTCCTGGTGTTCCACGGGGAAGAACGCTTCGGCAAGGAAGATCACCACGCGCATCACGCGGGCAATCATGATGACGAGGAAGCGACCTCGGACCATCATCATGGCCTGGCTCCGGGCGAGAAGCCGCACGAGTCGCCGTGGGTTGTCACGCTGCCCCTGGTGCTGCTGGCGATTCCGTCGGTCGTGATCGGTGCCCTTACGATCAAGCCGATGCTGTTCGGCGACTTCTTCAAGCACGGCGTGGCCTTCAAGGACGTGATCTTCGTCGGTGAGAACCACCACGCCATGGAAGAGCTGGCCCAAGGCTTCCACGGCTGGGTGGAGATGGCGCTGCACTCGGTGACTACGCCGGTGTTGTGGCTGGCGATTGCCGGCGTGGTGCTGTCCTGGTTCTTCTACATGAAGCGCCCGGATATCCCCGCGGCCATCAAGCAGCGCTGCTCGGGCTTGTACACGCTGATGGACAACAAGTACTACATGGACGCAATCAACGAGGCTGTGTTCGCCCGCGGTGCCCGTCTGCTTGGCACCGGCCTGTGGAAGGGCGGCGACCAGGGCCTGATCGACGGCCTCGTGGTCAACGGCGCCGCACGTGTGGTGGGCTGGTTCGCGTCGGTGAGCCGTTACCTGCAATCCGGCTACATCTATCACTACGCATTCGCCATGATCCTGGGCATGCTGATCCTGCTGACGATGACGGTGTTCGGCACCTCGTTCGCCACGGTGAGCGCCAAGTAAGGAAAACAAGAAAATGGTTCTGTCTTTCGCTATCTGGCTGCCGATCTTTTTTGGCTTGCTGGTCCTTGCCTCGGGTTCCGACCGTAGCCCCGGCTACGTCCGCTGGATGTCGCTGTTCGGCTCCATCGCCAGCTTCCTCGTTACGCTGCCGCTGGTATTCCACTTCGACCGTTCCACGGCTGCCATGCAGTTCGTCGAGAAGTCGGAGTGGATCGAACGCTTCAACATCAACTACCACCTGGGTGTCGACGGCATCTCGATGTGGTTCGTGGTGCTGACCGCCTTCATCACGGTGATCGTGGTGATCTCCGCCTGGGAAGTGATCACCGAGCGCGTGGCCGAGTACATGGCCTCGTTCCTGATCCTGTCGGGCCTGATGGTCGGCGTGTTCTGCGCGCTCAACGGCATGCTGTTCTACGTGTTCTTCGAGGCCACGCTGATCCCGATGTACATCATCATCGGCGTCTGGGGTGGCCCGAACCGTGTGTACGCGGCCTTCAAGTTCTTCCTCTACACGCTGCTTGGCTCGCTGCTGACGCTGGTTGCGCTGCTGTATCTGTACAGCAAGACCGGTACCTTCGACATCCTCGAATGGCACCAGGCCAAGCTGTCGATGAGCGAGCAGACCGCGCTGTTCATTGCCTTCTTCCTGGCGTTTGCGGTCAAGGTGCCGATGTGGCCGGTCCACACCTGGCTGCCGGACGCCCACGTGGAAGCGCCAACCGGCGGCTCGGTGGTGCTGGCCGCCATCATGCTGAAGCTGGGCGCCTACGGTTTCCTGCGTTTCTCGCTGCCGATCGCACCGGATGCCAGCCATAGCATGGCCGCCTTCATCATCACGATCTCGCTGGTCGCGGTGATCTACATCGGCCTGGTCGCGCTGGTGCAGGCCGACATGAAGAAGCTGGTGGCGTACTCGTCGATCGCCCACATGGGCTTCGTCACGCTGGGTTTCTTCATCTTCAACGAGATCGGCATCGAGGGCGGCATCATCCAGATGATCTCCCACGGCTTTATCTCGGGCGCCATGTTCCTTTGCATCGGCGTGCTGTATGACCGCGTGCACTCGCGCCAGATCGCCGATTACGGCGGTGTGGTGAACACCATGCCGAAGTTCGCGGCGCTGTCGGTGTTCTTCGCCATGGCCAACTGCGGCCTGCCGGCTACCTCGGGTTTCGTCGGCGAGTTCATGGTGATCCTGGGCGCGGTCAAGTTCAACTTCTGGATTGGCCTGCTGGCCGCCACCGCGTTGATCCTGGGCGCCGCCTACTCGCTGTGGATGGTCAAGCGCGTGATCTTTGGCGACGTGGTGCACAAGCACGTGGCCGAACTGGTCGACCTGAACAAGCGCGAGTTCCTCATGCTTGGCCTGCTGGCGATCATGACGCTCTATATGGGCCTGTATCCGAAACCCTTCACCGATGTGATGCACGCTTCCGTGGTGAACCTGCTGTCGCACGTGGCGCAGTCGAAGCTGTAATCGGGGAGAGAAACAAACATGCAACCGTCCTCGACATTGGCACCTGTGGCGCCAATCATTTTCCTGGCGATCGCCATCGCCGCGGTCAACTGGATCGACCTTGCCCGGGGCAAGGGCCGCTCCAGCGTGGCCTATCCGCTGTCGCTACTCACCACGCTCGTGCTGACCGTCTGGTTTGGCCTGAACGCGGCCGCCGGCGACACGCACTACGCCTTCGCCAACCTGGTGGTGGTGGACCCGATGGCCAATGTGCTGTCGGCCTTCGCCTCCGGCGCGCTGTTCGTCACGCTGGTCTATACGCGTAGCTACCTGGCTGACCGCGACATGTACAGCGGCGAGTTCTACATGCTCGCGCTGTTCACGCTCGGCGGCCAGATCGTGATGATCACCGGCAACAACTTCCTGACCCTGTACCTGGGCCTGGAACTGCTGTCGCTGGCGTCCTACGCGCTGGTGGCCCTGCGCCGCGACAACCGCGTGACGTCCGAATCGGCCATCAAGTACTTCGTGCTGGGCGCGCTGGCGTCGGGTTTCCTGCTGTATGGCATGTCCATGCTCTATGGTGCGACCGGTTCGCTGAACCTTGGCGAAGTGTTCCGTGTCGTGGAGTCGGGCCGGGTCAACACCACCATGCTGGCATTCGGCGTRGTCTTCCTGGTGGCGGGCATTGCATTCAAGATGGGCGCGGCGCCGTTCCATATGTGGATTCCGGACATCTACCAGGGCTCGCCGACCGCGGTGACGCTGCTGATCGCCGGTGCGCCGAAGCTGGCAGCCTTCGCCATGGCGCTGCGCCTGCTGGTGGAAGGCCTGTTGCCGCTGGCGGTGGATTGGCAAGTGATGCTGACTGTACTGGCCGTGGCCTCGCTGGCCATCGGCAACCTGACCGCCATCGTGCAGACCAACCTGAAGCGGATGCTGGCGTATTCCACCATCTCGCACATGGGCTTCCTGCTGCTGGGCATGCTGTCCGGCGTGGCTGACGGCAAGGCCGATGGCGCGGCCAGCGCCTACGGTTCGTCGATGTTCTACGCGGTGACCTACGTGATCACCACCCTGGGCACTTTCGGCATCGTCCTGCTGCGCGCCGGCAAGGATTTCGAAGCCGAGACGCTGGACGACCTCAAGGGCCTGTCGCGCAAGAATCCCTGGTACGCGCTGCTGATGCTGGTGATGATGTTCTCGCTGGCTGGCATTCCGCCGACCATGGGCTTCTACGCGAAGCTGGCCGTGCTCGAGGCCGTGGTCCATAGCGGCATGACCTGGCTGGCCGTGGTGGCGGTGCTGTTCTCGCTGATCGGCGCGTTCTACTATCTGCGTGTGGTCAAGCTGATGTATTTCGATGCGCCGGCCGACGAGCGCAAGCTGGAATCGAGCTTCGGCCTGCGTTCGATGCTGACCCTGAACGGCGCGGTCATCATTGCCCTGGGCCTGTTCCCGGCAGCGCTGATGAACCTGTGCTACCAGGCCATCCGCGCCACGCTGGCGTCCTGATGCGCGACGGCGGCGTAGCGATATGAGTTCATCGACGGCGGGCTGGTTTGTCATCTTGCTGGCATTGGTTTGTGCCAACCTGCCGTTTGTCAACCAGCGATTGTTCGTGCTGATCCCGCTGCGCTTTGTCAAAAAGCCGCTGTGGATCAGGGCGGGCGAATTGTTTGCCTGGTATGTGGGGGCCGGTCTGGCCGGCTTCGCCGTGGAGGCTGGGCTGGGCAACGCCTTCCCGCAAGGCTGGCAGTTCTACGCCATCACCGGTTGCATGATGCTGGTGTTCGCCTTCCCGGGCTTCACTTGGCAGTATCTCGTCAAACATCGCGCGGCCTGAGGCCGGGTAGCGAAGGCGCCCGGGCCGGCCGCGTCCGGACCCGGAGCTTTCATGAGCGACAAGATTGACATGCTGGACGCCGGTGCTATCGCCGCTGGCGACGATCAGGGCCTGAAAGAAACCTGCGTGGCGTCCGCCACGCTGCACACAGGCAAATTCCTCACGCTCAAGCAGGACATCGTCAAGCTGCCCGACGGCAAGCATGCCGGGCGCGAATACGTACTGCATCCTGGCGCGGTGATGATGATTCCGCTATTCGACGATGGGACTGTGCTGTTGGAGCGGCAGTATCGCTATCCCGTTGGTGAAGTGATGCTTGAGTTTCCTGCTGGCAAGCTGGACCCCCAGGAGGGCGCGCAGCGCTGTGGCGAGCGCGAGTTGCGTGAGGAAACTGGCTATAGCGCGCGGCGTTGGGATTACCTCACTCGGATCCATCCCGTCATTTCCTACTCGACCGAGTTTATCGATATCTTCCTGGCTCGGGACCTGACCGCTGGGCCCGCCCAGCTCGATGAAGGCGAATTCCTCGAGACGTTTATCGTGCCGGCGGGGCAGGTGATCGATTGGGTGCGTTCGGGGCGGATTACCGACGTCAAGACGATCATTGGGGCTTTCTGGTTGGAGAAGGTGGTGTCGGGGATATGGGAGGCGGGGGAGCAGGTGTTGCCGGGGTAAAGGGGGATTGGGCGGGGGCTGGCTGAGGGTGGAGTCATCGGTTTTTGTTCCTTTGGTTTTTTCTTGAGCGGCGATGGCTCTTGCACCCAAGTGCGTACGACATCCCCCTGCGGGGGACGCCGGTCACTCTTCTTTGCCTCGGCAAAGAAGACTAACGAGAAGAAAGCCGACCCTGCCGGGAGCAGAGCAATAAGGCTTTCGAATATCGGTGGTTTCGTCGTACGGCCCGGAGTGCCGGCGGGCTTCTGCCGCTACCAGTTTGAGCGGCCACGAACCTGCCAATTTCCGGGAAGCGTGGTGCGGCCCCGGTAGCAAACATCACTTGCTTCAAGCCGTCTGTCGCTCGCGGAGCGGGCGGCCACGAAGTTGCAGGCGCGCCGGTTCCGTCGTGGGCGCGGTGGCACCGAGTGATATGCCTGAGGCCATCACCACCGCGCCCGCCCCACCACGAAACCATTGGCATGTGATGTGTCGTGGTAGGCCGCGCCGGTAACGGCAGATGTGAGAATGGTCACCGCACACGAGGTCAGGGGCACCACCACGAAACCCATGGGTCATGCTATTGCGATGCCGTACGGGCCGGTAACGGCAGATATCAGCAGAACCATTGGCCATACGACGAAACCAGCGCCCTTCGCACCCGCGATTGCTCTGCCCCCGGCAGGGTCGGTTTTCTTCTCGTTAGTCTTCTTTGCCGAAGCAAAGAAGAGTGACCGGCGTCCCCCGTAGGGGGATGTCGTACGCTGTTGGGTCCAAGGGCCATCACCGCTCAAAGAAACAGCGACCAGCCCCGCAAGATGATGTCGTACGGCTTTCGGGTGCAATAGCCATCGCCGCCCAAAGAAACAGCGCCCCAACGCATCCCACCCCCCATAAGCGTAAAATCCCTCTTTAGCCGTGTGATTGCAGCCATACCTCCTCACCCCCCCGCCCAAGGCTTTCCCACCAAGGGCCCCGTTATGGCCGCAAAAAAATTAGCACGACCGTTCACAAAATTCCGTTTCGCGGATACTATAGCTTTCGACGGGCTGGAAACATCATGAAGGTGCTCGACCTGCGCTGCGCGCAAGACCATCGTTTCGAGGGCTGGTTTGCTTCGGAGGACGATGCGCAATCGCAGATTTCGCAAAATCTCGTCCAATGTCCGGTCTGCGAGGACCATGCCATCACCCGGCTGCCCAGCGCGCCGCGCCTGAATCTTTCGGGAGCGGTCGCCGCGCCGGCTGGCAGGCCAGCCGAGGCGAAAGCCCCGGCGCCGGCAACGCTGCAGTCGCTTTACCTGAAGGCGGTAAAGCAGGTGCTGGCGCAGACCGAGGACGTGGGCGAACGCTTTGCCGAAGAGGCCAGGCGCATGCATTACGACGAAGCGCCGGAACGCGGGATCCGCGGAACGGCTTCGCCGGACGAAGTGCAGGCGCTTGCCGACGAAGGCATCGATACTTTCCAGCTCGTGGTGCCGGATGCGCTCAAGCAGACGGCTCACTGAATAGCGTCCTGTGCCCGAGGCAGTGCTCTTGCCGGCGCATGACGCGCTAGCTAGAACAATTTGCCGGTCTCACACCGGCATCACTGGAGACGGGCATGGATCTCAACTATTCGGCGTCCGACGATGCTTTCCGCGCCGAAGTGCGCGGCTGGCTGGAGGCCAACCTGCCGGCGGAAATCAGCAGCAAGATTCTGAACCACCGCCGCCCCAATCGCGACGATCTGGTGCGCTGGCACAAGCTGCTGGCCGGCCGCGGCTGGTCCGCGCCGCACTGGCCGGTCCAGTACGGCGGTACGGGCTGGAACGCCACGCAACGCCATATCTGGGACGAGGAAAATGCCCGCGTCGGCGCACCCGGCGTGCTGCCCTTCGGCGTGGCCATGGTCGCGCCCGTGATCATGAAGTACGGCAGCGAGGAGCAGAAGTCGTACTACCTCCCGCGCATCCTGGATTGCACCGACTGGTGGTGCCAGGGTTACTCGGAGCCGGGTTCGGGTTCCGACCTCGCATCGCTGAAGACCCGCGCCGAACTGACCTCGGACGGCAAGCACTACATCGTCAACGGCCAGAAGACCTGGACCACGCTCGGCCAGCACGCCGACATGATCTTCTGCCTGGTCCGCACCGATCCCGAAGCCAAGAAGCAAGAGGGCATTTCCTTCCTGCTGATCGACATGAAGACGCCGGGCATCACCGTGCGCCCGATCATCATGCTCGACGAAGAGCATGAGGTGAACGAAGTGTTCTTCGACAACGTCCAGGTGCCGGTGGAAAACCGCGTGGGCGAGGAGAACCGCGGCTGGACCTATGCCAAGTACCTGCTCGGCCATGAGCGCACCGGTATCGCCCGCGTGGGCAACTCCAAGCGCGAACTGGGTTTCCTCAAGCGCGTTGCCAAGCAACAGCAGAAGAACGGCCGCCCGTTGCTGGAAGATCCGCTGTTCGGCGCCAAGGTTGCCGCGCTGGAAATCGAACTGATGGCGCTGGAACTGACCGTGCTGCGCGTGGTGTCGAGCGAGAGCGCCGGCAAGGGCCCCGGCCCCGAGGCCTCGATGCTCAAGATCAAGGGCACGGAAATCCAGCAGATGCTGACCGAACTGATGGTGGAGGCCGTCGGCCCCTATGCCCAGCCGTTCGACACCGCCTACCTGGAATGCGAACACGAGCACGCGGTGACCGGCTATGACGATGCCGCGCCGCTCGCCGCTTACTACTTCAACTATCGCAAGACCTCCATCTACGGCGGGTCCAACGAAATTCAGAAGAACATCATCAGCCAGATGATCCTGGGGCTGTGAGGAGACACGCGATATGAACTTCAATCTCAGCGACGAACAGAAGCAACTGGCTGACGCCGTCCACCGCTTCATCGACAAAGACTACGATTTCGAAACCCGCAAGAAGGGCATCAAGGCCGAAGCCGGCCATAGCGATGCCGCCTGGGGCGCTCTGGTCGAGCTCGGCCTGACCGCGCTGCCGGTGCCTGAAGCGCAGGGCGGCTTCTCGGGCACGCCCGTCGACATGATGGTGGTGATGCAGGAACTGGGCCGCGGCCTGGTGGTCGAGCCGTACTTCGCCACCGTGGTTGCCGCATACGCGCTCAAGCTGGCCGGCGGCCAGGACGCGCTGCTGGAGCAGGTCGCCGCCGGTGAGCTGAAGCTGGCGGTTGCCTTCAATGAGCCGCATGCACGCTATGCGCTCAACGACGTGCGCGYGACGGCCAAGGGCGGCAAGCTCAACGGCCGCAAGGTCGTGACCATTCACGGCGCGCAAGCCGGCAAGCTGGTTGTCTCGGCTCGCACCAGCGGCGCCGATGCCGATACCAATGGCATTTCGCTGTTCCTGGTGGACCCGAAGGCAGCTGGCGTCAGCATCACCGACTACCGCACCATCGACAACCTGCGCGCTGCCGATATCACCTTCAAGGACGCGCCGGGCGAACTGCTGGGCACCGAAGGCGCCGCGTTTGCGCTGATCGAGCAGGCGGCCGACTACGCCGCCGTGCTGCTGTGCTCGGAAGCGGTGGGCGTGATGGATGCGCTCAATGCGGCGACGCTGGAATACGCCAAGACCCGCCAGCAGTTCGGCGTGCCGATCGCGCGTTTCCAGGCGCTGCAGCATCGGATGGTGGAGATGTTCATCCACGCCGAGCAATCGCGCTCGATCACGCTGCTGGCCGCCGCCAAGTTCGACGAGGCCAGCCCGGAAGAACGCCGGCGCTTCGCCTCCGCAGCCAAGGCACGCGTGGGCCAGGCGGCTCGCTCGGTCGGCCAGGAAGCGGTGCAGATCCACGGCGGCATGGGCGTCACCGACGAACTGCCGGCGGCGCATATGTTCAAGCGCCTGACGCTGATCAACACGACCTTCGGGGATGTCGATCATCACCTGGGCCGCTTTGCGACACAGCCCGGTTTCCTGGAAACGGTCTGATCCAGGTTGAGTAAAAGAACCGCGCCGGTTGTTCCAGGCGCGGTTTTTTGTTATGCATTGTCCTCGCTACATGGACATCGCCATAGCTTTCGTTGACGGAGCCATTCATGCCCACCCTCTATTTCGAAGACTTTAGCGTCGGCAGCAAGCGCGATCTGGGGTCCCACCTGGTGACCGAGGAAGAGATCCTCACCTTTGCCCGCCAGTATGATCCGCAGCCCTTCCATATCGACAAGGATGCCGCGCAGAAGAGCATCTACAAGGGCCTGATCTCCAGCGGCTGGATGACCTGCTCGATCATGATGCGCCTGCTGGTGGACAACATGACCAGCAAGGCGGCCAGCATGGGCTCGCCCGGTGTGGACGAAATCCGCTGGCTCAAGCCGGTTTACGCGGGTGACACGCTGAGCGTATCGCTGGTCGTGCTGGATGCGCGCGCCTCGTCGTCCAAGCCCGATCGCGGCGTGGTGCACACCCAGTGGGAAGCCACCAATCAGCGCGGCGAACTGGTCTGCACCGTCAAGGGCATGGGTATGTACGGCCGCCGCCCAGCCTGAAAGCGCTTGCACCGGGGCAGCACGCACCTCGATTGAATCCCGGCCATCCCGGCCATCACAACAACTAGGAGACACCATGCGTACCATCGCTTCGCTCGAAGAACTGGAAAGCCTGCAGGGCCAGGAAGTGGCCGTCAGCGACTGGATTGAAATCACCCAGCAGCAGGTCAACCTGTTCGCCGAAGCCACTGGCGATCATCAATGGATCCATGTCGACGTGGAGCGCGCCCGGCGCGAGTCTCCGTTTGGCGGCCCGGTAGCGCACGGCTTCCTGACCCTGTCGCTGCTGCCGGCCTTCATGCACAACGCGATCGACATGCCGGGCGTCAAGATGGGCGTCAACTATGGCCTGAACCGTGTGCGCTTTACCGCGCCGGTACCGGTGGGCAGCCGCCTGCGCGCCCGCGTGAAGCTGCTGTCGGTGGAGCGACTGGAGCCGCTGCCGAACGCGCCCGCGCTGGTCGGCGCCCAGTCGAACTGGGAAGTCACCGTGGAGCGCGAAGGCAGCGAGCGGCCGGTGTGCGTCGCTGAGTCGATCAGCCGGCGTTATTCGTAATCACTGAAGGCCACCGCCGCAACGGGTGCGCGGCGGCCGCTGCCTGGTGGGGTTTGCCCGCTGAGCGGGGGCCGGGCTCAGGCGGGCGAGCGCGCCGCCGTCATGTCATGCGTGGCCGCCGCCAGGGCCTTGGCCGAGCGCTCGGGATTCAGCCAGCACAGGCCGATCACGCCGGCCACCATCAGCAGCATGGCGTTGATCGTGAATCCCACTTCGAAGCCACCGATCATGCCGTGGCGCTGCACCAGTTGCCCCACCACGGCCGGGGCCAGGATGCCCGCCAGCGTGATCAGCGCCGTGTGGATGGACAGCACGCTCCCGCGCTGGGCCTCCGGTACGATCTGCGCCAGCATCGCCGGCGTCAGCGCGAAGCCCACGGGGGGCAGGCATGCCGCCACGGCAATCAGCAAGGTCTTCGGGACGGGGGGCAGCGTTACCGACGCGATCACCAGGTACACGCAGCCGCCCACCAGCGCGGCGATCGAGATGATCACGCCGCGCGCCAGCCGCGACGACGCGCCGCCGCGCAACATGCGTTGCGACAGCCAGCTAAGGATCAGCGTGACGGGCATGGCCGAGGCCACGATGGCCGCATACCAGCGCCCGGTGGTGACCGGGTCGAAGCCGAGGCCTTTCTCCAGGTAGGCCGGCAGCCAGGTCAGCCCCAGCGCCAGCGCCCAGTACGCGCAGAAGCCGATGGCCAGGCAGGAAAGCACGGTCGGGTCGCGGAAGATGCGGCGATAGGGCAGCCGCACGGGCATGGCCGCGGCGCCGGGGCGCCGGTCGCTCGCCTGCGCCAGCGGCCCCTCGCGTCCCACGCAGAGCCACATCGCACTCCATGCCGCGCCGATGGCGGCGAGGATCATGAAGTTGGCGCGCCATCCCCAATGCATCGTCACCAGCGGGATCAGCAAGCCCGCCAGCAGCAGGCCCGCCGTCGCGCCCTGGTTGACCACCGCCACCGGCAGATTGCGCTTGTGGTCGGGAAACCATTTGAATAACGCATGCACGGAGATCGGGAAGGCCGGGCCCTCGGCCGCGCCAAGCAGCATGCGGCACAAGAGAATGGTCATGGCCGAGGTGGCCAGCGCCAGCGGTATTTGCAGCAGGGCCCACGACAGGCCCATCGCCAGCAGCAGCCAGCGCGTGGCCACGCGATTGGACAGAAATCCCACCAGCACGGTGGACAGCGAAAACAGCCAGAAGAAGCTGCTGGCGATCAGGCCGAACTCCGCCGGCGGCAGCTTCAGGTCCGCCATCAGCGGCACGGCCACCATGCCCAGCACGATCTTGTCGAGGAAGTTGATCAGCGACAGCCAGGTCAGCATCGAGGCCATGGCCCAGGCGCTGCGTGGCTGGTATGACGGAAGTGTGGTCATCGGTTTGCCTGGAGGCGTTGCTGGTTGGGATGGGATGTTCAAAAAGCCGGCTTGATGGTTCCGTTCAATCCAGGTGCTGCGCGATCAGTGCCATAGCGGACGTGCCCGAGCGGGCCGAAGCGCTCGGGGATTTCCGGCTGTGGCAAGCATGCGCTGGACCGGTCCAGGCTTTGGCGCGAAGGAGAAGCGGTGCAGGCGGGAGGGAATGTCGCAGCCGCGGCCCGGACAGGTGTTGTCGCGCCAGGTGCCGCCCACCGTGCCGGCATTCCCGAAGACGACGAAGGTATCGATGCAGGCTTGCCTGAGCCGGATGCCCATGCACATGTCGGCCACACTCGCGCCGATGATGACGATCTGGTTCCCTGGCGCCGCTGACGCGTTCAATGGGTTGTCTCCGTCGTGCTGTTTTCTGCTTGTCTGCGCAATATGCGGCAAGGGCACGGCGCGCAAGCGAACGGCCACCATAGAGCCGATTCGGGATTCGGGCAAGTCACGCCGCAGCATGCGCGCCGGCGGATGCCCCAATCTGATTCAGCCGCTGACGCCGCACTGGCTTGGTGCGTGACGTATCCGCACTATCGTGGTGCGGCATGGCGCGTGGCCGCCGCCGGAGGCTCGCCAGGCGGTGTGTGCAACCATGTATACAAGCTTGTATGCCATGGCATGCTAGTTGCAGAAGGTGTACCCGGGGTGCGTTGTTCCTTATCCAACACGACAATCTGGGAGCTGCAATGAAAAGACGTGACATGCTGAAACTGTCGGCGGTAGCCGCCGCGGCATTCTTCGCAACGGCAGGTGTTAGCCCGCTGGCATTGGCGCAGTCCAAGGAGCCGATCAAGGTCGGTATCCTGCATTCGCTGTCCGGCACCATGGCCATTTCCGAGACGTCGCTCAAGGACGTGGCGTTGATGAYGATCGACGAGATCAACAAGAGCGGTGGTGTGCTTGGCCGCAAGCTTGAGCCGGTCGTGGTCGATCCCGCTTCCAACTGGCCGCTGTTCGCCGAGAAGGCGCGCCAGCTGATCACCAAGGACAAGGTTGCCGTCACCTTCGGCTGCTGGACCTCGGTTTCGCGCAAGTCGGTGCTGCCCGTTTATGAAGAGCTGAACTCACTGCTGTTCTACCCGGTGCAGTATGAAGGCGAGGAGATGTCCAAGAACGTCTTCTATACCGGCGCCGCACCCAACCAGCAGGCCATTCCCGCCGTGGAATACCTGATGAGCAAGGAGGGCGGCGGCGCCAAGCGCTTCTTCCTGCTGGGCACCGACTACGTCTACCCGCGCACCACCAACAAGATCCTGCGGGCCTTCCTGAAGAGCAAGGGCGTGGCGGACAAGGATATCGAAGAGGTCTACACGCCGTTTGGCCACAGCGATTACCAGACCATCGTCGCCAATATCAAGAAGTTCTCGCAAGGCGGCAAGACCGCGGTGATCTCCACCATCAACGGCGACTCCAACGTGCCTTTCTACAAGGAACTGGGCAACGCCGGCCTCAAGGCCAAGGACGTGCCGGTGGTGGCGTTCTCTGTCGGCGAGGAAGAGCTGCGCGGCATCGACACCAAGCCGCTGGTGGGCCACCTGGCCGCATGGAACTACTTCATGTCGGTCAAGAACCCGGAAAACGAAGCCTTCAAGAAGCAATGGGCGGCATGGGTCAAGGCCAACAACCTGCCGGGCGGCGACAAGCGCGTGACGAACGACCCGATGGAAGCCACCTACGTGGGCATCCATATGTGGGCGCAAGCCGTGAAGAAGGCCGGCACCACCGATACCGACAAGGTGCGCGCCGCGATGTATGGCCAGACCTTCAAGGCGCCGGACGGCTTCACGTTGACCATGGGCGAGAACCATCACCTGTACAAGCCGGTGATGATCGGCGAGGTCAAGGGCGACGGCCAGTTCACGGTGGTGTGGAAGACGCCGAAGGCAGTGCGCGCGCAGCCGTGGAGCCCGTTCATCGCGGGTAACGAAGGCAAGCCGGACAAGGTGATGTAAGACCGCGGGCGGGCCTGCGTCGAGAAGACCGCGCCCGCAAGCTGTCCGGTGTTTGTTCTCCGCCTTCGGGAGAGGGGAGCAAACCGACTTTGTTTCACTGCCGCGGGCCGCTTCAGGGCCGCGGCGCAAAGCAAAACCCGTCACGCCGACCAAGGTGGTCGCGCGCTTCCTGCGCGCGATCGCAAACCTTATGCACCGACCCTTATCGTTCTCTTTCGCTTCACGGTTGCGCGCCATGCTGGCAGCGTTGCTGCTGCTCGCCGCGTGCCCGCTGTGGGCCGCGCCGCTGACGCAGGCCGACCTGAAGCCACTGGCCGAAGACGACTTCGATGCCAAGACTGCCGCCATCACCGCGCTCACCAAGGCGCCGGTGGCGGAGGCGGGCCCCATTCTCAAGGCGCTGCAAGACGATACGCTGCAATACGCGCCCGGCGTCGGCATGGTGCGCCAGGACGGCGACAAGCTGGTGGACGCCATCAGCGGCAAACCGGTCACGGTCAAGCCCGATGCGCTCGAAGCGCTGACCCTTAACAACAGCCTGCGCGCGCTGGTGGACAGTGCCGCCAGCAGCACGCTGCTGCAATCGCCCGATGCGGCGGTGCGCACGCAGGCCGTCAACACGCTGCTGGACCAGCCCGGCAGCGCCTCGCGCCCGGTGGTGGAAGCCGCGCGCAAGGCCGAGGCCGATGCCGGCCTGCGTGCCAAGCTCGATGTGATCTGGGCCAATATCGTGCTGGCCGAGGGCAATCGCGACGAACGGCTGGAAGCCATTCATATTCTCGGGCGCGACAGCAATCCGCAAAGCCGGCAGAAGCTGCAGCCACTGCTGGAGCGTGACGAAGCCGGCAAATACCGCGAGCCCGACGCCGAACTGCGAGGCGCCGCCCAGCAGGCGCTCGATGCCCTGCGCGGCGACCAGCGCCGCGCCGAACTCATCGGCAACCTCTTCGCCGGCCTGAGCCTGGGCAGCGTGCTGCTGCTGGCCGCGCTGGGCCTGGCCATTACCTATGGCCTGATCGGCGTCATCAATATGGCGCACGGAGAATTCCTGATGATCGGCGCGTACGCCACCTATATGGTGCAAGGCGTATTCCGGGCGCATTTCGCCGGTGCCTTCGACTGGTACCTGCTTTTTGCGCTGCCAGCATCGTTCCTGGCATCGGCCGTGGTTGGCTTCGTGCTGGAGCGGCTGGTGCTGCGCCATCTCTACGGCCGTCCGCTGGAAACGCTGCTGGCGACGTTTGGCGTGAGCCTGCTGCTGATGCAGGCGGTGCGCACGCTGTTCGGCGCGCAGAACGTGGAAGTGGCCAATCCCTCCTGGATGAGCGGTGGCGTTGAATGGCTGCCGGGGATGGTGTTGCCCTACAACCGCATGATCATCATCGTGTTCGCGCTGGCGGTGGTGGCGGTGGCATGGGCCGTGCTCAACCGCACCCGCCTGGGCCTGTTCGTGCGCGCCACCACGCAGAACCGCACCATGGCGGCCTGCGTGGGCGTGCGCACCTGGAAAGTGGATAGCTACGCTTTCGCGTTCGGTGCGGGCATTGCCGGGCTCGGTGGCTGCGCCTTGTCGCAGATCGGTAATGTGGGGCCCGACCTCGGGCAGGCCTACATCATCGACTCCTTCATGGTAGTGGTGCTGGGCGGCGTGGGGCAACTGGCGGGCACCATCATCGGTGCCTTCGGGCTGGGCCTTATCAACAAGTTCATCGAGCCGTTCTACGGTGCGGTGCTGGCCAAGATCTTTGTCCTGGTGCTGATCGTGCTCTTCATCCAGAAGCGCCCGCAAGGACTGTTCGCGCTCAAAGGGCGCAGCGCGGAGGCATGATGCAGACTTCAACATCGAAACAATCCGCGACCGGATTCCGGCTGGCGGTGCCGGAACGCCAGCCGCTGTTCTCGGGCCGCGGCTGGGCGGCGCTGCTGGCGATCGCGCTGGTGGCGGGCATCGGCGTGCCGGTGTGCGCGCTGCTGTTGCCCGAAGGCCATCCGATGCATCTGTCGGCCTATGCGCTGACGCTGATCGGCAAGATCATGTGCTTTGCGCTGGCCGCGATCGCGCTGGACCTGGTGTGGGGCTACTGCGGCATCCTCAGCCTGGGCCACGGGCTGTTCTTCGCGCTCGGCGGCTATGCCATGGGCATGTACCTGATGCGCGCCATCGGCCGTGAAGGTGTCTACAAAAGCGACCTGCCGGACTTCATGGTCTTCCTCGACTGGAAGGAGTTGCCGTGGTTCTGGCATGGCACCGAACATCTTGGCTACGCCATGCTGCTGGTGGTGCTGGTGCCCGGCGTGCTGGCGTGGCTGTTCGGCTTCTTCGCCTTCCGCTCGCGCATCAAGGGTGTGTACCTGTCCATCATCACGCAGGCCATGACCTATGCCGCGATGCTGCTGTTCTTCCGCAACGAGACCGGCTTCGGCGGCAACAACGGCTTCACCGATTTCAAGCGCATCGCCGGTTTTGCCGTGGCCGCGCCCGAAACCCGTACCGCGCTGTTCGTGCTGACGTTCCTTGCCTTGCTGGCCGGCTTTATCGCCTGCCGCTACATCGTCACCTCCAAGCTTGGCCGCGTGGTGACGGCGGTGCGCGATGCGGAGATGCGCGTGATGTTCTCCGGCTACAACCCGCTTGGCTACAAGCTCTTCGTGTGGACGTTCTCGGCGGTGCTATGCGGCATTGCCGGCGCGCTTTACGTGCCGCAGGTGGGCATCATCAACCCGGGCGAGATGTCGCCGGCCAACTCCATCGAGATGGCGGTGTGGGTCGCCGTGGGCGGACGCGGCACGCTGATCGGCCCGATCATCGGCGCCTTCCTTGTCAACGGCGCCAAGACGATGTTCACGGCTTATTTCGCCGAGTACTGGCTGTTCCTGCTGGGCGCGATGTTCGTGCTGGTCACGCTGTACCTGCCGGACGGCGTGATCGGCCTGATCAAGCGCGTGCGCGGCATGCGTGCCAGGCACCCGGTTGCACAAGGCACATCGGCCGGCGCGCCGGCCAAAGTTACCCGCAGCGGAGGTGAAGCATGAACGCCGCACTCGGAGCGCAGCAGGCGGAAAGCGGGGGCACCACCGGCCTCGGCCGCGTGCTGGAGCCCGGCGTCATCGATGTCTCGCACGGTCCCATCCTTTACCTGGAAGACGTGACTGTGCAGTTCGATGGCTTCCGCGCGCTCAACCAGCTCACGCTGTCGATCGACCACGGCGAACTGCGCTGCGTGATCGGTCCCAATGGCGCGGGCAAGACCACGATGATGGACGTGATCACCGGCAAGACCGGGCCACGCAATGCCAATGTGAGCGGGCGCGTGTTCCTCGGGCAGAGCATCGACCTGATGCGCATGACCGAGCCCAAGATCGCGCAGACCGGCATCGGCCGCAAGTTCCAGAAGCCCACCGTGTTCGAGCAGCACGAGGTGTGGGAGAACCTGGAACTGGCGATGAAGGGCGACAAGCGCTGGTTCTCTTCCTTGCGGGCGCGCCTGGGGGCGCAAGGGCATCGCCGCATCGAGGAAACGCTGGCGTTGACGGGGCTGGAAGATGAAGCGTATCGCCCGGCCGGCATGCTGTCGCATGGGCAGAAGCAGCGGCTCGAGATCGGCATGCTGCTGATGCAGCAACCGCAGTTGCTGCTGCTCGACGAGCCGGTGGCCGGCATGACCGACGAGGAAACCATGCAACTGGCCCAGCTGCTGAACAGCCTGCGCGGCACCTGCTCAATGATGGTGGTGGAGCACGACATGGAATTTGTCGCGGCGCTGGCCGGCGATAGCGGCAAGGTCACGGTGCTGGCCGAAGGCAGCGTGCTGGCCGAAGGCACGCTCGACGCCGTCAAGCGCGAGGAGCGCGTGATCGAATCCTATCTGGGCCGGTAAGCGCGCACGCGTAGATAAAGGAAACCAAACCATGTTGCAGGTCAATGCACTCAACCAGTTCTACGGCGGCAGCCACATCCTGCGCAATGTCACCTTCGAGGTGCCGCAAGGCAAGCTGACGACCTTGCTGGGCCGTAACGGCGTGGGCAAGAGCACCCTGCTCAAATGCCTGATGGGCGTGGTGCCCACGAGGAGCGGCAGCATCAGCTGGGCGGGGCACGCGCTGGAAAAGAAGCCGCCGTACGAGCGCGTGGCATCCGGGCTCGCCTACGTGCCGCAGGGACGCGAGATATTCCCGCGCCTGACGGTGGAGGAGAACCTGCTGATCGGCGCCGCGAGCCTGAAGCGCCCGGCCGGCGTGCCCGACCGGATCTACCAGTTGTTCCCGGTGTTGCGCAGCATGCGCCAGCGCCGGGGCGGCGATCTCTCGGGCGGCCAGCAGCAGCAACTGGCAATCGGCCGCGCGTTGATGAGCGAGCCGGAGCTGCTGATCCTGGACGAGCCGACCGAGGGCATCCAGCCTTCCATCATCCAGGACATCGGCCGCGCGCTGCGGCTGCTGGTGGACGAGTTCGGCATGACGGTGCTGCTGGTGGAACAGTATTACGAGTTCGCCCGGCATCTGGCGGATCACTACGTCGTGATGAGCCGCGGTGAGGTGGTGGCGAGAGGGGAGGGGGCAAGAATGGAAGAGGAGGGGGTGCGGGAGCTGATCGCGGTGTAAGCGAGGTCGTGGGTTTGTCCGGCGAGAGAGCCGTGGCTGAACATAAAGCGGCTGCCGGGGCAGAGAGCTTGCGTCGGCAGTAGCGAAGAGCATGCCAATCCGCCAGATGCCGCGCGCCGACAATACCGCTTCCAGCCGCACCGACCCCGCGCTATGATGCCCGCATCGAGCGCGCCACGCATCACCGGCAGCGTCCGCCTTTCCATCGCCCATGCGTCATCCAGACTTTCCTTCGACCCTTGCCGTGCCGCCCGCATGGGAGGCCAGCCTGCGCCTGCGGTTTGCCGCGCGCGGCGAACGCAGTGTGCTGGCCGAGCGCCGCCACCGGGGGCCATTGCTGGTGCAAAAGCCGCTCTATCCAGAGGGCGCAGGGGGGGCGATCTGCCACGTGGTGATCCTGCATCCGCCCGCCGGCGTGGCCGGCGGCGACAGCCTGGAGATCGAGGTGACGGTGGAGGCGGGCGCCCATGCGGTGCTGGCGACGCCCGGCGCCACCAAGTGGTACAAGTCGCTCGGCCGCGAGGCCGCGCAACGCGTCACGCTGACGCTGCAAGCCGGCGCGCGGGTGGACTGGCTGCCGCAGGAAAACATCGTATTCGACGACGCGCACGCGCGCCTTGCCACCACCGTGACGGTGGCGCCCGGCGCCAGCGCGATCGGCTGGGATGCCGTCGTGCTGGGCCGCCAGGCCAGCGGCGAAACGTGGGCGCGCGGATCGCTGGTCATGGAGACCACGGTGAATGGCGGTACGCGCCCGCTGTGGATCGAAAGCGCGCAACTGGACGCCGGCTCCGCGCTGCGGCATGCGGTGGCCGGGCTGGATGGGCTCAATGTGATGGGCACGCTGTGGGCGGTGGGCGAGGGTGCCACGCAGGAACTGGCCGAAGCGCTTGCCGAACGGCTGCCGTATGGGCCGGACCTGCGTGCCGGCGTGACGCGGTTTGAGCAGGATGGCCAGTCCATGCTGCTGCTGCGCGTGCTGGGTGCGCAGATGGAGGCGGTCAGGCATCTGATGGTAAGCGCATGGAGCGCATTGCGCGAGCCCATCCACGGCGTTGCCGCCAGGCCGCTGAGGCTGTGGGCGACGTAGGCGCTTGCCGGCCGCGTACCGGACATGCAGAACAAGAAACTACGGGAATACCAAGATGGAACTGACTCCGCGAGAGAAGGACAAGCTGTTGATCTTCACCGCCGCGCTGCTGGCCGAGCGCCGCCGCGCGCGCGGGCTCAAGCTCAACTATCCCGAGGCGGTGGCCCTGATCACGGCGGCCATCATGGAAGGCGCGCGCGATGGCCGCACCGTGGCCGAGCTGATGCACGAAGGCACCACGGTGCTCACGCGCGAAGATGTGATGGAGGGGGTGGCCGAACTGATCCCCGAGATCCAGGTGGAAGCCACCTTCCCCGATGGCACCAAGCTGGTCACTGTGCATCATCCGATCGTCTGAGACGGGCGAGCGCTTTGCTTGCGCACGCCAGGCCTGCCGAACCACTGAACGAAAACACGAGGTCAAGACATGAACCGTTCCAATCGCTCGCGCGCCGCCAGGGCCGCCATGGCGGGTGTCCCGCTGGCGCTTGCCAGCGCCGCGGCCTTCGCCCATCCCGGCCACGATGCCGCCACGGTCGGCGCCAGCCTGTGGGCGGGCCTGCTGCATCCCTTCACCGGCATGGACCACTTGCTCGCCATGGCGGGCGTGGGCGTGTGGAGCGCGCTGGGAGCACGCTCGCCGCGCGAGGCGCTGCGCATGCCTTTTGTGTTCGTTGCACTGATGCTGGCCGGCGCGGCGCTCGGGCTGAGCGGCCTCGGCCTGCCGCTGGTGGAGCCGATGATTGCCGCATCGCTGCTGGTGATCGGCGTGCTGGTGGCGCTGCGTGCCAGGCTGCCGGCGTGGGCGGGCATGGCCATCGTCGGGGGCTTCGCCGTCTTTCATGGCTACGCGCATGGCGCCGAGCTGCCGGCCACGGCTGGCGCGTTGCCCGCGGTGGTGGCCTATGTCGGCGGCTTCGCTGTCGCCACCATGACGCTGCACCTGGCCGGCATCGGCCTGGGCGGCGCGCTGCGCCGCCAGGCCGGTTGGCTGGCACGGCTGGCGGGCGCCGGCGTGGCGCTCTATGGCGTCGGCCTGATGGTTGCCTGATCTCGACAAGGAAACCAGCATGATCCCCGGTGAACTGATGCCCGCAGAGGGCGAGATCGAACTCAATGCCGGCCGCCCCACGGTGAGCGTGACGGTGGCCAACACCGGCGACCGTCCGGTCCAGGTCGGCTCGCATTTCCATTTCTACGAGACCAATCCCGCGCTGGATTTCGACCGCGAGGCCACCCGCGGTTTCCGGCTCAATATCGCCGCCGGCACCGCGGTGCGCTTCGAGCCGGGCCAGAGCCGCACGGTGGAGCTGGTGGCGCTGGCCGGCGCGCGCATCGTCTACGGCTTCAACGGCAAGATCATGGGAGCGCTGTGATGAGCGTGAAAATCTCCAGGCAGGCCTATGCCGAGATGTTCGGCCCCACCACCGGCGACCGCCTGCGGCTGGCCGACACCGGGCTCATCATCGAGGTGGAGAAGGACTTCACCATCTACGGCGAGGAGGTGAAGTTCGGCGGTGGCAAGGTGATCCGCGACGGCATGGGGCAGAGCCAGCGCATGGCGAAGGACTGCGTCGACACCGTCATCACCAATGCGCTGATCGTCGATCACTGGGGCATCGTCAAGGCCGACATCGGTCTCAAGGATGGCCGCATCGCGTCGATCGGCAAGGCCGGCAATCCGGACATCCAGCCAGGCGTGACCATCGTCGTCGGTCCCGGCACCGAAGTGATCGCGGGCGAGGGCATGATCGTCACCGCCGGCGGCATCGACAGCCACATCCACTTCATCTGCCCGCAGCAGATCGAAGAAGCGCTGATGAGCGGCGTCACCACCATGATCGGCGGCGGCACCGGGCCCGCGACGGGGACGTTTGCCACCACCGTGACGCCTGGCCCCTGGTTCATGGAGCGCATGCTGCAGGCGGTCGAGGCTTATCCGATGAATATCGGCCTGCTCGGCAAGGGCAACGCCAGCCAGCCGGGGCCGCTGACGGAGCAGGTCGAGGCCGGCGCCATCGGGCTCAAGCTGCATGAAGACTGGGGCACCACGCCGGCGGCGATCGACACCTGCCTGGGCGTGGCGGATGCCACCGATACGCAGGTGGCGATTCATACCGATACGCTCAACGAGGCCGGTTTCGTCGAGGCTACGGTGGCTGCGTTCAAGGGCCGCACCATTCATACGTACCACACCGAAGGCGCGGGCGGCGGCCACGCGCCAGACATCATCAAGGTGTGCGGCGAGCCCAACGTATTGCCGTCGTCGACCAACCCGACGCGGCCCTACACCATCAACACGCTCGACGAACACCTCGACATGCTGATGGTSTGCCATCACCTGGAYCCGKCGATYGCCGAGGAYATCGCYTTCGCGGARWSSCGCATCCGCCGCGAGACSATYGCSGCCGAGGACATCCTGCACGAYCTSGGCGCSTTCTCGATGATCTCCAGCGACTCGCAGGCCATGGGCCGGGTCGGCGAGGTCATCATCCGCACCTGGCAGACCGCGCACAAGATGGCCGCGCAGCGCGGCAAGCTGCCCGGCGATCCCGGAGATGCGCGCGGCGGGCATGACAATTTCCGCGTCAAGCGCTACATCGCCAAGTACACCATCAACCCCGCGCTCACGCACGGCATCGCGCATGAGGTGGGCTCGATCGAGGTGGGGAAGTGGGCCGACCTCGTGCTGTGGAAGCCGGCCTTCTTCGGCGTCAAGCCGAGCCTGATCCTCAAGGGTGGGATGATCGCCGCGGCAGCGATGGGAGATCCCAACGCATCGATCCCGACGCCGCAGCCGGTGCACTACCGGCCGATGTTCGCCGCTGCCGGCCGGGCCCTGCACAAGTCTTCGCTGACCTTTGTCTCGCAGGCCGCGCTGGCAGCCGATGTGGGCGGCCGCTATGGACTGGAGAAGGTGCTTTCGGCGGTACGCGGTACGCGCACCGTCAGCAAGCGCGACATGGTGCACAATGACTGGCAGCCGAACGTCACGGTGGATCCCGAGACGTACCAGGTGGTGGCCGACGGCCAGTTGCTGATCTGCGAGCCGGCTACCGTGCTGCCGATGGCGCAGCGCTATTTCCTTTTTTGAAGGCCCCCTTTGCAAAAGATCGACAAACACCTCAGCGCCCCGCATGGCATCGCCGCCGTGCTGGTGCGCCGCGCGCCCAAGCTGGTGCTGCCTTTCGCCGAGCGCAGCAAGAGCCGCCTGCGCGCCACCCTCGATAGCGGAGAGGAAGTCGCCTTGTTTCTGCCGCGCGGCACCGTGCTGCGCGGCGGCGATCTGCTGGTCACCGAGAGCGGAGTCTTCGTCGAGGTGCTCGCCGCGCCGGAGTCCGTGCTGCAGGTGGGAGCCAGTGATCCGCAGGCGCTGATGCGCGCGGCCTATCACCTGGGCAACCGGCACACGCCGGTGGAAGTGGGGCGCGACTACCTGCGGCTGGAGTACGACCCGGTGCTGGCGGACATGCTGGCCCGCCTTGGCGTGCAGGCCGAGCGCGCCGAGCTGCCGTTCGAGCCCGAGGCCGGCGCCTACGGCGGCGGGCACAAGCACGGTCACGATGCCACTTTCGCCGAGGACTACGCCGCGGCGCAGGCGGTGTTTCATGAGCATCACGGGCATGAGCATGAGCATGACCACGGGCACGCGCACAGCCATGAACATGGTCATAAGCACGACCACGATCTTGCGCCGCATGTCCATGACGAGCATTGCGGGCACAAGCACTGACCTTCAGTGCGCAGTCGTTCCATGACCCAACTCTCCCAGCTCATCTCCCTGCTGCACCTGGCCTCCCCCGCGCTGCCGATCGGCGGCTTCAGCTATTCGCAAGGGCTGGAGGCGGCCATCGACTGCGGCATCGTGCGCGATGCCGGCAGCGCGGAGCAATGGGTGCGCAGCAACCTGCTGGATGTGCAGTCGCAGTGCGAGGCACCGGTGTGGCTGCTGCTCTATCGCCATTGGCGCACACTGGACGCGACGCGCCTGGCCGAATGGAACAACTGGTTCCACGCCACGCGCGAGAGCGCGGAGCTGCGGCTGGAGACCGAGCAGATGGGCTGGTCGCTGGCCCGGCTGGTGGCGCAGATGGAGTGGGGCGACGCCGCACTGCGCGCGCAGCTCGCGGTGCTGTCGCCGGTATGCCTGCCGACCGCCTTCGCCGCGGCTTGCGTGGCGCTGGACGTTGGCGAGCGCGACGGGCTGGCGGCCTATTGCTTCAGCTGGGCCGAGAACCAGGTGTCCGCCGCCCTCAAGGCGGTGCCGCTGGGCCAGGTGGCGGGGCAGCACATCCTGCGCCGGCTGCATCCCGCGGTGCTCGCAACCGTCGACGAGGCGGTGCGCCGCRCCGATGCCGAGCCGCCAATGCTGTCTACTTTTTCCCCGATGCTGGGCCTGCTGTCCGCGCGGCACGAAACGCAATACTCCCGGCTGTTCCGTTCCTGAGCGGGCCACCGCGGCAACCAGACGATTACCAGGACAAGACTCTCATCATGACCCAGGCCCGTACCAAGAAGAATCCCCCGTTGCGCGTCGGCGTGGGCGGCCCCGTCGGTTCCGGCAAGACCACCTTGCTGGAGATGCTGTGCAAGGCCATGCGCGAGCGCTATGACCTGGTCGCCATCACCAACGATATCTACACCAAGGAAGACCAGCGGCTGCTGACCATCTCCGGGGCCCTGCCGGCCGAGCGCATCATGGGCGTGGAAACGGGCGGCTGCCCGCATACCGCGATCCGCGAAGATGCCTCGATCAACCTGGAGGCGGTCGACCGCATGCTGGCGAAGTTTCCCGATGCCGATATCGTCTTCATCGAGTCCGGCGGCGACAATCTTGCCGCCACCTTCAGCCCGGAGTTGTCGGACCTGACCATCTACGTGATCGACGTGGCCGGCGGCGAGAAGATCCCGCGCAAGGGCGGCCCCGGCATCACCAAGTCGGACCTGCTGGTGATCAACAAGACCGACCTGGCCCCCTATGTGGGCGCCAACCTGGACATCATGGAAAGCGATGCGCGCAAGATGCGCGGCGTACGCCCGTTCGTGATGGGCAGCGTGAAGTCGGGGCAGGGGCTGGACCAGGTGATCGCCTTTATCGAGCGCCAGGGCATGCTGGGCGTGTAACGCGCGGCCGCCGCAATCGCGTCTTCAACGACGGCGCGTACCGCATGTCGGCGCGGCCCTGCTCCGTGTTTGCGGTGGCCACCGCTTGTGGCATACTGGCCGGTCCATGACGTCGACATCGCCCGCCCCTTCTTCGCATTGCCGCGACACCGCTACCGGTGGCGCCGCTGCATGCGCGGGCGCCGGGCAGCCCACGTCCCGCCTGTCCTCCTCCTTCTCGTTCTCCATTATTCGAATTATCCGGGGTCGCTGAGCTGCGGCTTTGGCTGGTGCTCGGTGGCCCGTGGTCCCTCCCTTGCCGTGCACGGCCATGGGGCCTGCACGCGACCAACCGATTCGATGGAGAACACCCGATGTCCGATCTTTCCGACCTGCGCGCGCACGCCCGCTATCCCAGCCTGCCCGACATCCAGGAGACCGCGCGCCGGCTCCAGGGCAAGGTGCTGGAGACGCCCGTGTGGCGCTGGCAGACCGGCGCCATGCAGCAGCTCGATCCCGCCACCGAGGTATGGCTCAAGCTGGAACTGTTCCAGATCACCGGCACCTTCAAGCTGCGCGGCGCGCTCAACAGTATCGAGCGCATGGACGGCGCGGCGCGCGCGCGTGGCGTGGTGGCGGCCAGTGCGGGCAACCATGCCATGGCGGTAGCCCACGCGGCAAAGGTGGCTGGCGTTGGCGCCAAGCTGGCGATGCCGGCCAGCGCCAGTCCGGCGCGCATGGCCGCCTGCCGCGAGGCCGGGGCCGAGGTGCTGTTGTTACCGGACATACACGCGGCCTTCGACCACGCGCTGCAACTGGTCGAGCAGGAGGGGCGCACCATGGTGCACCCGTACGACGGCCCGCTGATCGCGCAGGGCACCGCGACCGTGGGGCTGGAACTGATGCGCCAGGTGAGCGGGCTAGATGCGGTGGTGGTGCCGGTGGGCGGCGGCGGGCTGTGCGGCGGCATCGCCGCGGCGGTCAAGCAGATCAATCCGGCCTGCCGGGTCTATGGGGCCGAGCCGGATGGCGCCGATGCCATGAACCGCAGCTTCGAGGCCGGGCGGCCGCAGGCCCTGGAGCGGGTCAGGACGATTGCCGACAGCCTGGGCGCGCCGTATGCGCTCGATTACAGCTACGGCGTGTGCCGCCAGTTTGTCGACGGCATGGTGCGGGTATCCGACGCGGCGATACGTGACGCCATGCGCATCCTCTACCGCGACATGAAGCTGGCCACGGAGCCGGCTACGGCGGTGTCCACCGCGGCGTTGCTGGGGCCGCTGCGCGAAACACTGGCGGGGAAAAAGGTGGCGCTGATCGTGTGCGGGGCCAACCTCGACGCGGCACGCTTTGCCGAACTGCTGGCAGTGGATGCGCCGGCCGCCGCCGGCTGAGCCTGGCTGCCGCGCGCGGCCCGGGGCGCTCTGGGCGCCGGGCCGCTAGGTCTGCTGCATGGCCCGGACGGCGATTGTGCGCGCCACCGACGCGATCACATCCTGCTCGGTGTCGGTCATCAGTGCCATATGGCGCACGGTGACACGCTGCGCCGGCGTGATATTGAACTCGGCGCACTTCTGCTCCAGCACGAGGGCGCCGCTCTGGCCGTCACCGCTGTTGAAGTTGAGCATTTCACTGGCGCTTACGCCGAGCGTGCCTGCCAGCGCGCAGATATTGATCAGGGAAACGTTGCGCATCCCGCGCTCGATACCGCTCAGGTAGGAGCGTGCCATTCCGCTTTCGAGAGCAAGCTTCTCCTGCGACCAGCCACGCTGTTTGCGCAACTCCGCAAGGTGCAGTCCAAACAGCTTGAGAGGATCACCGACCATGGCTCTATGCGTAATGGAGAACGGGTCGAGGCTAAGTTATTGACCTCTTTGTGGCGACGCTTTATAGTAGGACGCACTATAGGTTACTGGGCGAGACACGCAGAGTGCTGGCATGGTCGATGGGCAGGAACGCTCGGTTTTGCCCCTCGTTTGAAGAGGTTTCGGCCGTTTTTTATCGCGGTTGCCATTGGCGAATACGTTGGCGCCTGCTGCAGGCGGCATGCGTTCGGAAAACCTGTGGATGATGCCCGCGAGTGCTCGGTAAAAGCTTTTCCGAGTGTTACGAACGCTGCCGGGCACCTGTGCGAGCCGATACCGGGCGGCCAGGCAGCGGCAAAACCAGAAAACCAAGAAACCAAGAAACCAGGCAACCAAAGCCTTGGGCATCACGACATCGGGGACTCCAACCCACGGGGAAGCGCGGCGCTGCATTTTTCCACTACGCGGAGAAGGAAGTGCCATGCGTATTTTTTCGTTGTTCGACGCACAGATGCGCGGCGAAATACTGGCGGGCGGAAGCGCTTCGCAGTTGCGCGTCGGTTTGCAGGTGAGGGTGGTGCCGGAGGCCGCCGGGCTGGGCAGCAGCGGCGACTACATCTTCCTGCCGGAGGGCGCGATGCAGTCAGGTATCGTCACCGCCCGTGCCGAGTGGTGGGCCTGTCTGTACGGCACCATCAAGCTGACGCCGGTGGGCGGCGCCCCCGTGCTGTTGTCCGCCGGCGGCTTGTACGCGCTGCGTCAGGCCGAGCGCCTGGATCTGGCGGTGCTGCAGGACGCCGTAATGATCCGCGCCATCCTGGATCCCAATGCCGTCGGGCTGGTGGGGGCGGGCATCACCAGCAGCTACGATGCGTTTGCCACGGGCCAGGCGGAGCGCTGGCGGGCTACACCCGGCGCCGAGACGATCGAGGTGAGCGGCGTGTCGGTGCGCTCGGGATGCTTCGCGCCAGGGCTGGCCGAAGGCCAGGCGCGTTCCGCGCCTGGCGTGCTGCGGGTCAACGCGGCCTTTGTCTCGCTTGGGGAGGGCGAGCCGGAATGGGCGATGCGCCTGCGCGCGGGCGGGCTGAACTGGGCGGCCTGCCATGAGGGGACGCTGTGCCTGCAGTGGCATTCGCCCTGGCCGCATGCCGAGCGCGAGGTGGCCTACCTGCAGCCCGGCATGGTCTTCGCGCCGGATCCCGATGAAACGTATCGGATCGATGCGCTCCATCCCGTGGCGAGCCTGCTGTGCTGCCTGCAGGCGCCGGCGCATGTGGTGGGCGAGGCCGCGCTGCGGTCCGTCTGTCTGCATTGACGCCACGCGCGCGCGGTCCCCCGGGGCTGCTTCGGGCGGATGCTCAGCGGCGCTGGTATTGCTTGGCGCCGAAGAGGACTTCCCGCGACTTCTCATCGCGGATGGGCTTGCGTTCCATGGCCAGCACTTCCACCCCGCGCTTGACCGCCGGGCGCTCGGCGATCTCGTTGAACCAGCGCTTGAGGTGCGGGTAGTCGTCCATTTCCACGCCCTGGTTCTGCCAGCTGCGCAGCCAGGGGAAGGTGGCGATGTCGGCCACGGAGTACGCGTCGCCCGCCAGCCAGGCATGCTCCGACAATTGCTTGTCGATGACGCCGTAGAGGCGGCGGGCCTCATTGGTGTAGCGGTTGATGGCGTATTCGATCTTCTCGGGCGCATACATGCGGAAATGGTGCGCCTGGCCCAGCATCGGGCCGACGCCGCCCATCTGGAACATCAGCCACTGCAGCGCGTCGTACTTGCCGCGCACATCTTCGGGCAGGAACTTGCCGGTCTTGCCGGCCAGGTACAGCAGAATGGCGCCGGACTCGAACAGCGAGATGGGCTGGCCGTCGGGGCCGTCGGGATCGACGATGGCCGGGATCTTGTTGTTCGGGCTGATCTTGAGGAAGTCGGCCTCGAACTGGTCGCCGGCGCCGATATTGACGGGGTGGACCTTGTACTCGAGGCCGCACTCCTCGAGCATGATGTGAACCTTGTGGCCGTTGGGCGTAGGCCAGCTGTAGACGTCGATCATCGGATGGGGCTCCTGGCTGCGAAGGGGTGACCGCCACGTCAACCACTGGCGTGGCACGTGGTGAACCGCGCGATTTAAGCACAGAAGAAAAAAACGCGCAGACAGGCTGCGCGTTTTCCATGTTGCCGGCAGGGCCGGCAACGGTGCGGGTTGCGGCTTAGAAACCGCGCGTGACCGGCATGTTGATCTCGTCCGAATTCACGCCCATGTGCTTGGCCAGTTCCAGCTTGGCGATGGCATTGCGGTGCACCTCGTCCGGGCCGTCGGCCAGACGCAGGGTGCGCTGGTGCGCCCACCACGTAGCCAGCGGGAAATCGTCCGAGACACCGGCGGCGCCGTGCACCTGGATGGCCCAGTCGATCACCTTCAGCGCCATGTTCGGCGCCACTACCTTGATCATGGCGATCTCGGCCTTGGCCACCTTGTTGCCCGCGGTGTCCATCATGTAGGCGGCCTTGAGCGTCAGCAGGCGAGCCATTTCGATCTCGCAGCGGGCTTCGGCGATGCGTTCGCGCGTCACGCCCTGGGCGGCCACCGGCTTGCCGAAGGCGACGCGCGACAGGGCGCGCTTGCACAGCAGTTCCAGCGCGCGCTCGGCCACGCCGATGCTGCGCATGCAGTGGTGGATGCGGCCCGGGCCGAGGCGGCCCTGGGCGATCTCGAAACCGCGGCCTTCGCCCAGCAGGATGTTGGCGGCCGGCACGCGCACGTCCTTCAGTTCGATTTCCATGTGGCCGTGCGGCGCGTCGTCGTAGCCGAACACTGGCAGGAAGCGCTTGATGGTGATGCCCGGCGTATCGGCCGGCACCACGATCATCGATTGCTGCTCATGGCGGCCCGCTTCCGGATCGGTCTTGCCCATCACGATGTAGACGTGGCAGCGGGGGTCGCCTGCGCCCGACGACCACCACTTGGTGCCGTTGATCACGTAATCGTCGCCGTCGCGGCGGATGCTGCAGCAGATATTGGTCGCGTCCGACGAGGCCACGGCCGGCTCGGTCATCAGGAAGGCCGAGCGGATCTCGCCGCGCAGCAGCGGCTCCAGCCACTTGTCCTTGAGGGCTTCCGAAGCGTAGCGCTCCAGCGTTTCCATGTTGCCGGTGTCGGGCGCGGCGCAGTTGAAGACTTCGGCCGACCAGGGCACCCGGCCCATGATTTCGCACAGCGGCGCGTATTCGAGATTGGACAGGCCTTCCGGGGCACGTTTGGAGTGGGGCAGGAACAGGTTCCACAGGCCGGCTTCGCGGGCCAGCGGCTTGAGTTCCTCGATCACCTTGGTCGGCACCCAGGCGTTGCCGGCCTGGCGATTGGCCTGGATTTCCGCGTAGAAACGCTTTTCGTTCGGATAGATGTGCTTGTCGAAGAAGGCCAGCAGGCGGGCCTGCATTTCCTTGACCTTGGGCGTGTACTCGAATTGCATGTTGTCTCCTCCACCTCAGAATGAGGCCGGTTTCCGGTGGGGCCGCAGCGGGTTGCTGCGCGCCGTTTCCGGCACCGGCGGACGCGGTTCGCGCCGACTGAAGAGGACTGTACCGTAATCCAGGTAATTAGAAAAATGAATTTTCTGGATTTGCCAGTATCAATGCGGTGCATTCCATGCCAGAATGCCTGCCATGCAGCTATCCCGGATCGACCTGAATCTCTTCGTGGTGTTCGACGCTATCCATAGCGAAGGCAGCATCACGGCCGCCGCGCGCCAGCTTAACCTGACCCAGCCCGCGGTCAGCCATGCGCTGGGGCGCTTGCGCAACCTGTTCGACGATCCGCTGTTCGAGCGGCGCGGGCAGGGCATGGCGCCCACGCCGCTGGCGCGCTCGCTGGCCGCCGAGGTGCGCACCGCGCTGCAATCGTTCGCGCGCACCCTGCAAGATACGCCGCATTTCGATCCGGCGGCCACCGTGCGGCGATTCACCATCGGCATGCGCGATGCATTGGAGTCGACCCTGCTGCCGCCCCTGATGGCGCGGGTGACCGCCGTCGCGCCGCAGGTGGAAATCGCGGCAATCCGCTTCGACCGGCGCGAGATGGAGTCCGAACTGCTGGCCGGCACGCTCGACGCCGCCATCGATATCCTGCTGCCGGTGTCGCCCGCGATCCACCACGCGCCCTTCATGGCCGACCCGATGGTGGTGCTGGCCCGCCGCGATCATCCGCTGGTGAAGAAGGAACTGACGCTGGACCGCTACCTGGCCGCCGAACACGTGCATGTGTCTTCGCGCCGGCGTGGTGCCGGCCTGGAGGACCAGGCGCTGCACCGGATGGGATTGACGCGCCGGGTGCGGCTGCGCTGTCAGCACTACGCCGCGGCTTGCCGCGTGGTGAGCTGCACCGACCTGCTGGCCACGCTGCCGCTGCGCTACGCGCGCATCGCCAACGAACCCTATGCCAACCGGCTGCTGTCGCTGCCCTTCAAGGTGCCCTCACTGGAGTTGCACCTTTACTGGCACGCGGGCGGCGAGAACGACGGAGCCAATCGCTGGCTGAGAGAACAGTTGATGGCCGTGATCACCTCGCTGGGCGGTGGCCTTGGCGAGGCGGCGCAGACCTGACTCCCTTTGCTGAGGGTGGCGCGGCCCGCCGCGCGGCGTTGCCCGTCAAGGCGCGTTATCGGCCTGTCGCTCGATGCGCACGGTGGCCGGGGGCAGCGTGCTGTCAGCCTGTACCGCGTAAGGCAGCGGCGGGCGGCGTTCGGCCGGCACGGCTTGCCATAGCCGTTCGACCCAGGCCCGGACCTCGGGGCTAGCGGGTGCCGCCGCTGTGATGCGCAGCGCAAGCGGCGCACCGGCGGCGGATCCGGTGCCTGGCRCATCCGACATCAGGCGCTCTACTGCCAACTGAGGTTCTTCCCGCAGGCTCATTGTCCATGCCGCCAGTTTTTGTCCCCTGGCCGCAGGTGCGCGCGCCGTCTCGGCCTGCGGTGCCGGGCTGGCTCGCAGCGCAAAGCGCGGCGGCTCGATGGCGGGAGCCGGCGCCGGCGGCGCGATAGGCGCGACCGGGGCCGGAGGCGCGACGGAAGCCATCGGCGGCATGGGTGCCATCGATGCCATCGGTGCCGGCGCGCGAATCACCGGCGCGGCAGCCGGGCGGTGCTCCGCCAGCATGTCGGACTCGCGCGGAGCGGTCCTGGCCTGCGCCTCCGCAGCGGGCGCGCGACTGGGCTGGGCGTTGGCCGTTGCGGCCGGGCTGGCTGCTGGCGCCTGGGCTGCCGATGGCCCGGGTGCGGCTGCCGGGGCTGGTGGCGCCTTGGCATCCGCCTGTGGCGATGCAGGCTGCCTGGCGGACGCGGCTTGCGTTGGTTCCGCTGCCGGCTTGCCTGCCTCCGCGTGCATTGCCGGCGCGGCAGGCGCACGCTTTGCGCTTTCCGTCGCGGGCGCTTTGGCCGGCAGCGTGATCTCGCCGTCGCGCAGGTCAAGCTGGCGCAACACGATCTGCAGCGACAAGACACCCACGCCGAGGGTGCCGGCGAGCACGCCCAGCGCGGGCCACCAGCGCCGGGCACGGCGTGCGCGCTCCGGCTTGGCCGCCGCCTGTTCGCCGGAAGCCTGTTGCGCGGCCTGCGCCTGTTCGCGCAGCCAGGCCTGTGCCGCCGCGCTAACCGGCGCGCCAAGCACGCTCTGCGGCGCGTCGCCGCGCCGGACCTCCTCCAGTACGGCGCTGCGGCGGGCGGCCTGTGCTACCTGCAGCCGCGCGGCTTCCGCCATGACCGATGCCTCCAGTCCGGCTGGCGGGCCAAATGCCAGTTCGTCATCGACGGCGGGGTTGTCGGCTTGCTCGGTGTAGGCCCGGACCCTGGCCGGCAAGGCGGCGGGCGGCAATGGCGCGGCCGCTTGCCGGGTCATCTGCCGGGCCGCTTGCTCGGCGCGCGCGGCGGCCATCACCGCAGCCTCCAGCGAGGCTGGCGGCACAAAGGCGGGCACCTCGCGCAGCAGTGCCGCGAGCCGGTCTTCGCCGGCAATGAATCGTTCGTCCGCGCTCATGGCAGCCGCTCCTGCGACGCCGTGGCCGCCAGGCTATCGCGCAGCCGCGCGAAGGCATAGCGCAGCCGGCTCTTGATGGTCTCGAACTTCTCGCCCAGCGTCAGGGCGATTTCCTCCACGCTCATCTCGCTGAAAAAGCGCAGCACGATCACTTCGCGCTGCGCCGCCGGCAGCGCCAGCAACGCTTGCCGCACGCCTTGCAGGTTCTGCCGCAGCTGCGCCTCGGCCTCGGGGCTCAGGTCGTCGGACGGCAGGGCGAGGTGGCCCTCGTCGAGCGTGTCGCGCTGGCGCTCGTAGGCGCCGCGCAACTGGTCCAGCCAGGTATTGCGCGCGATCTGGAACAGGAAGGTGCGCAGGGCCGCGCTGGGCTGGTAGTCGCCGCAGCGGGTCATCAGCTTGACCCAGGTCTTCTGCGTCACGTCCTCGGCCTCGCCGGCATTGCCCTGGCAGAGCCAGGCCACATAGTTGTATAGCGCCGCGTTGTGGCGGCGAAACAGCTCGGCCACCGGCTGCTCGATCAGGCCGTTGGCGACCAGCAGCATCAGGTCGGTGTCAGGCAGCGCGGACAGTCCTGAGGGTGGGGTGGGCGGCGGGGCGCCAGGCGTGGAGGCATGCATGCGCGGCAGTATATGACAGCCCCGCCCGCTGTCGTGCGGGCCGGGATGTCCGTGCCGGGCGGCGCGCGCGGGCAGCCCGGCCGATGGCGGTTTCAGCGTGGCTGCCCCCTGGCAGGCCCGTCGTCCTGCGCCAGCGGCGCGCGCGTCGACAAGGACTGGGCCAGGTCGATCAGCTTGATGAACTCGCCGCGATAGCCGAAGCGGTCGGTGCCGCGCGCGCCCAGCGCCAGGGCCCGCGCGTCGGCGTAGGTCCAGCCGCCGACATGGTTGCCGCCGCGCAGCACCTGGCCAAAGCCCGCTACCGCCGTGGCAAAGCGGAAGGCATCGTCGGCCTGCGCCAGCGTCCGCACCGAAGCGGCCTGCACGGGCAGGTCCATCAACTCGCTGGCCTGGGCCTGCGGCAGCTTGTAGCGCAGCTTGATGTGGGCCAGCTCGCCGGCGGCGCCTTTGCCCGGCCTGGCGGTGGGGCTGGCCGGCTGGTAGCGCAGCGGGTCAAGCAGGCCGGGCTGGTCCGTCAGGGTCAGCTCATAGAGCGCGGTCACGGTGTGCCCGGCGCCGATGTCGCCCGCATCGACCTTGTCGTTGTTGAAATCCTCGCGCTTGAGCGCACGGTTCTCGTAGCCGATCAGGCGGTATTCCCTGACCGTGGCGGGGTTGAATTCGACCTGGATCTTGACGTCGCGCGCCACCGTGGCGAGCGTGGAACTGAACTCCTCCACCAACACCTTCTGGCCTTCCATCAGGTTGTCGATATAGGAGTAGGCGCCGTCGCCCGCATCGGCGAGCTGCTCCATCAACTGGTCGTTGTAGTTGCCGGTGCCAAAGCCCAGYGTGGACAGCGAGACGCCCGACTTGCGCTTCTCGGCGACCAGCGACTTGAGCTGGCGGAAGTCGGTAATGCCCACGTTGAAATCGCCGTCGGTGGCGAGCAGTACGCGATTGATGCCACCCGCGATAAAGCTCTGCTGCGCGGCCTGGTAGGCCAGCGCGATGCCGCTCGCGCCGGCTGTCGAGCCGCCCGCGACCAGTGAGTCGATCGCCGCCGCGATGACGGCCTTGTCGCTGCCGGGTGTGGGCGGCAGGACGACGCGCGTGCCGCTGGCGTAAGTGACCAGGGTGATGCGGTCCTGCGGGCGCAGGACATTCGTCAGCAGCTTGAGCGAGGATTTCAGCAGTGGCAGCTTGTCGGCCGAGTACATCGAGCCCGACACATCGACCAGGAAGACCAGGTTGGCCGCCGGCAGGCTGTCGCGGGCCGCGTCGGCCGCCTTGATGCCGATGCGCAGCAGCACGTTGTGCGCGTGCCACGGCGCGGGTGCGGCGTCGGCGTGCACGGCGAAGGGACGGCCATCGCGCGGTTGCGCGTAGTCGTAGGGGAAATAGTTGACCATCTCCTCCACCCGCACCGCATCGGCGGGCGGCAAGCGGCCGGCGTTGAGCAGGCGGCGCACATTGCTGTAGCTGCCGGTGTCGACATCGATGCTGAAGGTGGAGACGGGCGCCTGCGCAACCAGCTGCACGCCGTTCTCGTCGATGGCGCCATAGCGCTCGCGATCCGGCTCGGCCTGGGGCTGCGGGTAGGGCATGGGGCGGGTCATCAGGGTCAGGGGCGCCGGCGGCTGGGCGCGCATGGCGCGCGTATCGGCGACGGCTCCGGCGGCTGTCTCCCTGGCGTGCGTGGCGGCGTCGCCGGCCTTGCTCGCGGGCACGGGCTGGGCGGGCATGGCTGGCGGCGGCGCGAGCGGTTGGTTTGTGGCCGGTTCGGCGTTGCCGTCTCGCGTTGGCGAGGTCGGAGCAGTCGCCGGATGGCCGCCGCATGCGGCCAGTACAAAGGCAGTAGCCAGGACTCCCAGGCGCTTGAGCATTTCTTTTTCTCCTGAAGGGCCGCGCCGGCGATGCCGGCGGCAGGGCGCTGTCAGTGAAACGAAGCAGCCCGGCTGGCGGGGTTAAGTCGGGTGGAAAAAATTCAAAAGGGGACGGCGAGTGCAGATCGCGCCGCGCGGGACAGGCCGGCCCACGTTTGCCTGACGCGGTCCATCGGTGCTGTCCCTGAGGTGTGCGTCAAGGGTGCCGCAGCAGCGCCCGAGCGCCATACAATGAGCATTTTTCCCCCCAGGAGGACGATTGCATGGCACCCCAGGCATATTCATCGGCGCTATGGCGCGGCCCGCTCGCCGCCGCCGCGGCGCTTGCGCTGCTAGGCGCCTGCTCGACGCAGACCAGCGCGCCTCCCGTGGCCCCGGCTCCCGCCGCTACGGCGATGCCGCCCGCACCGGAAGTGTCGTCCGGCTACCGGCAGGGCATGACCACCACCTATGCCGACAAGCATATGGCCGCGGCCGCCAATCCCCTGGCTACCGAAGCCGGCCGCAAGATCCTGCGCGCGGGCGGTACCGCGATCGATGCCGCGATCGCCATGCAGGCTGTGCTGACGCTGGTGGAGCCGCAGGCCACCGGCATCGGCGGCGGCGCTTTCATCATGTACTGGGACGGCAAGCGCGTGCAGGCCTATGACGGCCGCGAGACCGCGCCCGCTGGCGCCGACGAGAAGCTCTTCCTGCGCCCCGATGGCAAGCCCATGAGCTTCAGCGAAGGGCAGATCGGCGGCCGCTCGGTGGGTACGCCTGGCGTGTTGCGTGCGCTGGAAATGGCGCATCGCCAGCACGGCAAGCTGCCTTGGGCCAAGCTGTTCGAGCCGGCTATCGCGCTGGCGGAGCAGGGCTTCCCGATTTCGCAGCGCCTCTATACGCAGATCGCGGCGGACAAGTTCCTGCCGAACTCGCCCGAGATGGCGGCCTACTTCCTGACGCCCGACGGCAAGGCCAAGCCGGTTGGCACCCTGTTGAAGAATCCGGCGTTGGCCAAGACCCTGCGCGACATCGCCCGCCGCGGGCCGAATGCGCTCTATACCGGCCCCATCGCCAGCGAAATCGTCAAGCAGGTCAACGGCAGCGCCAACGCCGGTTCGCTGTCTCTGGCGGACCTGAGGGACTACAGCGCCAAGGAGCGCGCGCCCATCTGCAGCGACTACAAGCGCTGGAAGATCTGCGGCATGCCGCCGCCGTCGTCGGGCGGCATCGCGATCGCGCAGATGCTCGGGACCTTGCAGGCGCTGGAGGCGAAAGACCCGAAATACGCGCTTGCAGCGATGAAGCCTAAACAGGTGGCCACGCCTGCCGGCGTCGAGCCGGGTATCGAAGCCGTGCACGCTGTTTCCGAAGTCGGACGTCTGGCCTATGCCGACCGCGGCCTCTATGTGGCGGACTCGGATTTCGTGCCGGTCAACGTTGCGGGGCTGCTAAATCGTGACTACCTGGTGCAACGCGCGAGCCTGATCGGCGAGAAGAGCATGGGCAAGGCGGAGGCTGGCACGCCGCCTGGAAACACGCTGGCGCTGGCACCGGACCGTTCGCCGCCGCGCGTGTCCACCTCGCAGATTGTTGCCGTTGACAATACCGGCGGCGCGATTTCCATGACCACCACCGTGGAGAGCTATTTCGGTTCGCACCTGATGGTGCGCGGCTTCATTCTCAATAACCAGCTCACCGACTTCTCCTTCGTGCCGAGCGAGAACGGCAAGCCGGTCGCCAACCGGGTGCAGGCCGGCAAGCGCCCGCGCTCGTCGATGGCGCCGACGCTGGTGTTCGACCGCGAGACCGGCAAGCTGGTCGCCACGGTGGGCTCGCCGGGCGGTTCGCAGATCATCGAGTACGTATCCAAGACGCTGGTGGGCCTGCTGGACTGGAACATGGACGTGCAGGGGGCCATCAACATGCCCAACTTCGGCAGCCGCAACGGGCCGACGGAACTGGAAGCCGGACTGGTCAGCCCGGCCCTGGTGCAAGGCCTGAAAGACCGTGGGCATGAAGTGGCGCAGATCGAGATGACCAGCGGCACGCAGGCCATCATGCGCCGCCAGCGCCCCGACGGCACGTGGGCCTGGGCCGGCGGCGCCGACCCGCGCCGCGAAGGGGTTGCGCTGGGCGACTRGGCGTTTCGCCGGGTTGGCATGGGGCGTGCTCTGCCGGCGCTCCCGCAAAAAAATGGCCGACTTCCGAGTCGGCCATTTTTTGTCCGGCGCGCGGCTGGCTCAATCGAGCCGCACGTCAGCCTGTTTCACCACCGCCGCCCACCGCGCACGCTCGCCGACGAAGAACTTGTTCGTTTCCGGCGGCGTCATGGTCACCACTTCGGCACCCTGGCCAGCCAGTTGCGCGCGCACTTCGGGCAGGCGGATGATGCGGATCAGTTCGCTGCTGATGCGCGCCACCAGGGCGTCGGGCATGCCGGCCGGCGCCATCACGCCTTGCCAGGTGCCCGATTCGAAGCCGGGCACGCCTTGCTCTGCGATGGTCGGCACTTGTCCCATCAGCGGCATGCGCGTCTTCTTGGATATCGCGATCACCTTCAGCTTGCCCGCCTGGACCTGCGGCAGCGTTGCCAGCATGCCGTTCATCAGCACCTGGGCGGTGCCTGCCACAGTGTCGGCCACGGCCTGGGAGCCCCCCTTATAGGGCACGTATTGCCACTTGGCGCCGGTCGACTGCGCCACCGCCACGCCAGCCAGGTGCGGCGCGCTGCCGATGGCCGTCACCGCGAAGTTGAGCTGGGTGCGCTTGGAGAGGTCCACCAGTTCCTTCAGGTTGCTGACCTGCACCGAGGGGTGGACTACCAGCAAATGCGGCGAGTAAGCCAGCATGGCGACGCCCTTCAGGTCCTTGCCCGGATCGAAGGAGAGCTTGGTGTAGACGGACGGGCTGATGGCCAGCGCGCCGATATCGCAGAGCAGCAGGGTGTGGTTGTCGGTGCCGGCCTGCGCGACCATCGCGGCGCCGATATTGCCGTTGGCGCCGGGACGGTTGTCGACCACGACGGGCTGGCCGAGCGCTTCGCCCAACTGGCGGCTGATCAGGCGGGCGATGATGTCGGAGGAACCGCCGGCGGAATAGGGGACTACCAGCTTGATCGGGCGGGTGGGCCAGTCGGTGGCGGCCTGCGCGGCGCGGGGGGCGATCAGGGCGCCGGCGGCGCCGAGGCTGCCCAGGGTGGCTGTCGCGCCAAGCGTGGAGAGTCGGGATAGAAAGGTGCGGCGGGTCGTCGGCATCTTGTTGTCTCCGGATTTGTATTGTGTTGTATGTTGTCGTATGTGTTGGATGATAGCTCGAAGTCTTGGGTGGGTCCAGGGCATTCTTCTGGAAGGGTTTTTGTGCGTTGACGCTAAAGGCCTTAAGCGCAACTTCACTACCGCGACGGATCTTCCTGGCTGCTGAAATACGGATTATGGTGACTGGTTTACCCCCTTCCTCTGCGTGCGGGAGAAGGGCCGGGGGCGAGGGCGGGCGTTCGCAATGCGGCTTGCCATCCGTTCGCCGGCACCCATTGCAATCTTGCTGGTTAAATCGAGAATGACCTCATCACATCATCTGATACGATAACCAGGGCTAAAAAAAGACCTCTTCAACAAGCGAAGAGGTCTTCCCATTCAAGCCGTGCGCAGCAATGCGCGCTTATTGCTGCGCCATCTTTGCATACTCCCACCCCATCTCCGCCATCGGTCGGGCCCGCTTCCCCGCATCCAGGGCCTGCGCCGACGAAGCCGTCCCATCGACCACGCGCTTCATGATCCCCTGCAGGATCCCCGCGATCCGGAACATGCTGAACGCGAGGTAGAAATTCCAGTCGCCCGTGATCGGCCGGCCGGTGCGCTGCTCGTAGGTCCTGCGGTAAGTCGCCTCGTCGGGAATGCCGAGCCCTGCGTGGTCCAGGCCGGCAATGCCGCGGAACTGGCCCGGCGCGATATGCCAGCTCATGCAGTGATAGCCGAAGTCGGCCATCGGATGCCCCAGTGTGGAGAGTTCCCAGTCGAGCACCGCCAGCACGCGCGGCTCGGTGGGATGGAACATCAGGTTGTCCAGCCGGTAGTCGCCATGCACGATCGAAGTGAGATCGGCGTCTTCCTGCGGAATATGATCAGGCAGCCAGGCCATCAGTGAGTCCATGGCGGGGATGCTCTCGGTCTCGGACAGCTTGTATTGCTTGGTCCAGCGCTCGATCTGGCGCGAGAAGTAGTTGCCCGGCTTGCCGTAGTCGCCCAGGCCGATGGCCTTGTAGTCGACCGTGTGCAGTGCGGCGATGACACGGTTCATCTCGTCGTAGATGGCGCTGCGCTCCGCCGGCGTCATGCCGGGCAGGGACTGGTCCCACAGCACGCGGCCGGCGACGAATTCCATGATGTAGAAGGCGCGGCCGATCACGGTTTCGTCCTCGCATAGCGCGTACATCCTGGCGACCGGCACGTCGGTGCCTGCCAGCGCGGCCATCACGCGGTACTCGCGTTCGATGGCATGGGCCGAGGGCAGCAGCTTGGACTTGGGGCCGGGCTTGGCGCGCATCACATAGGTCTGGCCCGGCGTGATCAGCTTGAAGGTGGGGTTGGACTGGCCGCCCTTGAATTGCTCGATGGTGAGCGGGCCGGCAAAACCCGCCACATGCTCGCGCATCCACACCTCCAGCGCGGCCATGTCGAAGCGTTGCTGCTCGGCTACCTCGCGGGTGCCTTCGAAATTCGAAACGTTGGTGCTCATGCTGTCTCCGTTTTTTCGGTATGTTCCGGGTTTTCCGAGATTCGAAACTGTCTGCCTGCGGCGTGGCTAGCCGGCCGGCCCCCGCAGGTCGCGAAAGCGCAGGTACTGGTGCAGCAGCACTTCCATGGTGGTGTGGCGCGTGCCGCTGTGCACCGGCGTGGGCGGCGAGTAGTTCATCATGCGCACCACCCAGTCCAGCGGATCGTCGCCCACGTCCAGCACGTTGATGCAGCCGGCGGTTTGCATCAGGCTGCCGTAGAACACGCGGCGGCCGCAGGTGATGGCGTGGGACAGGATGGCGCGATTGGTGCCGCCATGCAGGACGAGCAGGACGGTGTCCCAGTTGGGATCCTCGCGCAGGCGGCGCAGCGCGGGCAGCACGCGGTCAAGGAATTCGCCGACGCTTTCGCCGTCGAGAAAGCGCTTGTCTTCCGGCACTTCGCCTTCGAAAGCGCCGATAAAGGCATCGCGCAGCTTGTCGTCGCTGATGCCCTGCAGCTTGCCGCCGCGGATTTCCTGCAGCTCGGGCCAGGTTTCCAGCGTGGCGTCTGCCATCCCGGGTAGTTCGGCCAGCACGCGTTCGGCGGTTTCCACCGTGCGCGGCAACCCGCTGACGATGATGCGGTCGAAGCGGATGTTCTCCGCGGCAAAGGCGCGGCCGGCGGCGCTGGCCTGCGCCCGGCCGGTTTCGTTGAGCGGTACCAGCTCGGGCAGCGCCGGGCGGCCGGTCGCGTCGAAGTAGGTCACGGCGCCGTGGCGCAACAGGTAGACGCGGCGGCGGGGCGAGGGCGGCAATTCCATGCAAGTCTCCGGTGCTTGGCCGATGCGCCCGTCTGCGCGGGCATGGTCGGCGTGGTATTGCGTGGCCAGGTCGGCCGCTCAGCGATAGTTCGGCTTGCGCTTTTCCAGGAAGGCGCCAATGCCTTCGCCCGCATCCTTGTGATGCAGCGCGGCCACGAAGTTGTCGCGCTCTTCGGTCAGGTGCCCGGTCAGGCTGGCGGTGCTGGCGTGATTGATCAGCGCCTTGATGCGGCCCACGGCATGCGGCGAGCGCGCGGCCAGCGTTTCGCCCAGGCGCAGCGCTTCGGTGAGCGCCTGGCCGGCAGGCACCACGCGGTTGACCAGCCCGAAATGGGCCAGGCGCGCGGCATCGATGGGCTTGCCTTCCATCATCAGTTCGGAGGCGAGCTGGCGGGGCAGGGCGCGGGCCAGTTCATACGAGCCGCCACCGTCAGGCGTCAGCCCGACATTGACGTAGGCCATGACGAACTTCGCATCGCTGGCGGCCACTACGAAATCGCACGCGAGCACCAGCGAGAAGCCAGCGCCCGCGGCAGGGCCTTCCACCGCCGCGATGATGGGCTTGGGAAAGGCGTGCAGCGTTTCGATCCAGTGATTGAGGACTTCGATGCTCTCGGCCTGCACTTCGGGCGGCTTGGCGCGGTTGCCCAGCAGGCGGTTGAGGTTGCCGCCGGCACAGAACACGCCGTCGGCGCCGGTGATCACCACCGCACGGATTTCCTGATCGCGTGAGGCAAGTTCAAGTGCTTCCTGCGATGCCGCGTAGATGTCCGGGTGCAGCGCGTTGCGTGCCTCGGGGTTCGAGATGGTCAGCACCAAGGTGGAGTCGACGCGTTCGGATAGCAACTGTGCGGTCATGGCGGCCTGTGGGAAGAAGCGAATGCAACAATGCAGAAGCGGGGGGCGGATACGAAACGACCGCAGGCCAAGACAAGCCTGCGGTCGCGGTTCTTACTGCTCTTCGGCCAGCAGCGACAGGCCGAGGCCGGCGCGGCGCCACAGCCACGGGCTGGGGCGGTAGCGCATGTCGCCGGTCAGGCGTTCCAGGTTGCGCAGCACCGTCAGCACCAGGTGCGGGCCGATCACGTCGCCCAGCGCCAGCGGGCCCTTGGGGTAGCCCAGGCCGAGGTTGACGGCGAGATCGATGTCGACCGGCGTGGCAATGCGCTGCTGCGCGATGTCGCTGGCGATATTGACGATGCAGCTGACAATGCGCTGGGCCACGAAGCCGGCCGAGTCGCGGATCACGGTGACGGGCACGCCATCGCTGCCGAACAGGCCGTGTGCGGCCTCGCGCATGGCGGCGGAGGTGGCGGGCGTGGTCATCAGCGTGCGGCGCTTGGTGGCTTCGAACGGCAGCAGGGTGTCGATGGCGACCACGCGTGTCGCATCCAGGCCCTCATGCAGCGCGCAGGTGGTGGCGTCCAGGCCCAGCGGCGTGACCACGATCAGGGCGTCGTCCGAGGGCCGGTTGCCGGCTTCGGGCGTGATGCCCAGCGAGAGCAGCAGCTTGACGGCCATGCCGTGGCCACGTTCGTCGGCAAGGCTTACCCACACGCTGGTGGGGCGCGCGGCCGGCACGGCGGCCGCGGCGGGCACCTGCTTCTGGCCATCGGCATAGCGGTAGAAGCCGGCGCCGGCCTTGCGGCCGATCAGGCCGCCCACCGAGCGGACCGCCGTGATGGGCGACGGGCGGTAGCGCGGCTCCTGGTAAAACTGGTTGTAGATGGATTCCATCACCGGGTGCGAAACGTCCAGCCCGGTCAGGTCCATCAGCTCGAAGGGGCCCATGCGGAAGCCGGCCTGCTCGCGCATGATGGCGTCGATGTCGGCGAAGTCGGCCACGCCTTCCTGCGCCACCTTCAGGCCTTCGATATTCATGCCGCGGCCGGCATGATTGACGATAAAGCCGGGCATGTCCTTGCAGCGCACCGGCGTGTGGCCGAGCCGGCGCGACAGCGCCATCAGCGCATCGCCCACGGCGGGGTCGCCCGACAGGCCGTCGATGACCTCGACCACCTTCATCAGCGGCACCGGGTTGAAGAAGTGGTAGCCGGCGATGCGGCCGGGCTGCTTCGCGCCGACCGCGATCGCGGTAATCGACAGCGACGACGTGTTGGAGGCAATCACCGCATCCGGACGCAGGATGGCTTCCAGCTTTGCCACCAGGTCACGCTTGACTTCCAGCTTCTCGACGATGGCCTCGAGCACCATGTCGCAGCCGGCCAGGTCGTCCAGCGTGGCGCAGGGCAGCACGCGGGCCAGCGCCGCTGCGCCGTCCTCTGCACTCATCTTGCCCTTTTCGGCCAGCTTGGCGAAGGTGTCCTGCAGGTATTGCCGGGCCGCCGCCACGGCTTGCGCGTTGGTGTCGTACAGGCTGACGGTCAGGCCGGCTTGCGCGGCGATCTGCGCAATGCCACGGCCCATGGCGCCCGTGCCGACGATGCCGAGGGTGTCGATGATGAAAGTGCTCATAGTGCTTCCAGAAAAGTGTGGTTAAATTAGCACGATCGTACGTTTTTTGCATCATCCGCGACAGTGGGGCGATGCAAGCGGCGTGCGCTGATCGGCCAGAGCGGACCACCAGAGTCTGTCATGGCTCACAATGCCTGTTGATCAGGTATGCGCAGGACACGATGCCCCCTGATTCCATCGCGATTCCCCCCCTGTGGATCGCAAATAACGAGGAGAGAGACGACATGCTGAAACTTTGTGGCTTTGCCGCCAGCAAYTACTACAACAAGGTCAAGCTGGCCTTGCTGGAGAAGAACCTGCCGTTCGAGGAAGAACTGGCCTGGATCGGCAAGACCGATCTCGAAGCCTCGCCCTTGGGCAAGGTGCCCTACATGATCACCGATCACGGCCCGCTATGCGAGTCCGAAGTGCTGGACGCCTATATCGAGTCGACCTATCCGCAATCTCCGCTGCTGCCGGCGGACCCTTACCAGGCCGCGAAGGTACGCGAACTGGTGACCTTCCTCGAGCTTTACCTGGAACTGACCGCGCGCGAGCTTTATCCGGAAGCGTTCTTTGGCGGCAAGGTGAGCGATGGTGTGAAGGAGCGCCAGAAGAAGCTGCTGGAGCGATATATCCCCGCGTTCGCCAAGCTGGCGAAGTTCTCGCCTTACCTGGCTGGCGAGACCTTCACGCTGGCGGACTGCGCCGCGGTGGTGCACTTCCCGCTGATTTCGTCGTGCACCAAGATCATCTACGGTACGGACATGTTGTCCGACCTGCCGGTCAGGGATTACCTCAAGCGGATGGGTGAGCGGCCCACCGTGCAAAAGGTGAACGCGGATCGCAAGGCGAACACGGAGCTCATGCTGAGCGGGCGGAAGTAAGTCAGGGATTGCTCCAGGCAAAACGCCCGCGATCCGCAGGCGTTTTGCGTTGATGGTCTTGCGTCAGGGGCGGGAGCGGCTCGCAGGACCGTTCTGCCTGGGTAACCAGCGCCGCACGCAGTCCCGCAGGCGCTCTTACAACGCCTTCAACCTCTCCAGAGCCAACGCCAGCGTCTCCTCCTTCTTGGCAAAGCAGAACCGCACCACGCCAGACTCGCGCGGCTGCGAATAGAACGCCGACACCGGGATCGCCGCCACCCCGATCTCGCGCGTCAGCCACATCGAGAAATCCGCCTCGCTCATATCGGAAATGGCCGAGTAGTCCACGCACTGGAAGTAGGTGCCATCCGACGGCAGCAGCTTGAAGCGCGTGGTGGCCAGCCCGGCGCGGAAGAAGTCGCGCTTGGCCTGGTAGTAAGCCGGCAGCTCCAGGTAAGGCGCGGGGTCCGCCATGTACTCGGCCAGCCCGTACTGCACCGGCGTATTCACCGTAAACACGTTGAACTGGTGCACCTTGCGGAATTCCGCGGACAGCGCCGCCGGCGCGGCCACATAGCCCACCTTCCAGCCGGTGACGTGATACGTCTTGCCGAAGCTCGACACCACGAAGCTGCGCCGTGCCAGTTCGGGATGGCGCGAGACCGACTGGTGAAGCTGGCCGTCGAACACCATGTGCTCGTAGACCTCGTCGGACAGCAGCAGGATATCGGTGCCTGCCAGCAGTTCGGCCAGGCGCTCCATGTCGCCCGCGCGCCAGATGGTGCCGGTGGGGTTGTGCGGGGTGTTGATCAGCAGCATCCGCGTGCGCGGCGTGATGGCGGCGGCGAGCCGGTCGAAGGGGATGCGGAAGTGCGGCGCGTCCAGCGCGACCGATACCACCTTGCCGCCGGCCAGTTCGATGGCGGGGATGTAGCTGTCGTAGCAGGGCTCCAGCACGATCACCTCATCGCCCGGATGCACGGCGCACAGGATGCTGGTGAGGATGCCCTGGGTGGCGCCGGCCGTGACCGTGATCTCGCTGTCCCAGTCGTAGGCATGGCCGTACAGCTTGCCGATCTTGTCGGCGATGGCCTGGCGCAGCCTGGGCACGCCCGCCATCGGCGGGTACTGGTTGAGGCCCGAGCGCATGGCATGCGCGACCGCATCGACGATCTTCGGGTCGCAGTCGAAATCCGGGAAGCCCTGGCCCAGGTTCACCGCGTTGCGCTCGGCGGCCAGCGCCGACATCACGGTGAAGATGGTGGTGCCGACGTTGGGCAGGCGCGACATCGGCGGGGTGAGCGGATCGAGGGTGCTGGCGCCGGACGGGGCGCTCGGATTGGTGGTGGGCATGGGAAGCTGCGTCAGGCTGGACGGTCTGGATGGACGGGAAACGTTGCTGGCATTCTAGCGGGGATCGGCCTGCGCCTGCGCACGGCGTGCCGCCAGCCAGCCGGCGAAGGCCTGGGGCAGCAGGATGTCCACGCCGCTCTGGCGGCGCAGCCGGCTCTTCAGCTTGAGCACAGCCTTGTCCTTGGACACCAGGCAGGCCGCCTGGGCAAAGTGCGCCAGTTCGATGAACTTCTGGTCGTCGGTGTCGCGGCAGCGCGGCAGGCGCGCCGCCAGCGTCTCGGTTTCCTCCGGGATGGCGAAGGCGGTGGTCAACCGGTCCACCGTGGCCATGGCGACGGGAATGTCGACGCCGAAATGGGCAAATTGCGGATAAGCCAGCACACGGCGCAGTTCCTCGCGGCAGTCGGGCCGGATTACCGCGGCGATGGCGCCGCTGTGCAGCGCGGCCCGGATGGGTTCGACATGGGGGTCGGCAAAGACYAGCAGGTCGACCCAGATATTGGAGTCGAGCACGACCCGCGGCGCGGGCAGGGCGGCAAAGGCGGGCTCGGCCGGCGGGGAATTGGCGGGTACTGCGGTGGATTCAGGGTGCATTCGTTACAATCTGGCCTTTGTGTTTGCCGCGATTTTGCCATGCTCATCGTCCTGTCCCCTGCCAAGTCGCTCGACTACGAGACGCCTCCGCGTCTGAAGACCCATACGCTGCCCCGTTTCATCGACCGCTCGGCGGTGTTGATCGAGCGCCTGCGCAAGCTCGCGCCGCAGGATATCGGCGCGCTGATGGACATCTCCGACAAGCTCGCGGTGCTCAATGCCGYCCGCTWCGSGGACTGGWSGCCSGAGTTTACCGCGGCCAACAGCAAGCAGGCCGTGCTCGCCTTCAATGGCGACGTGTACGACGGCCTGGACGCGTCCACCCTGTCCAGCGAAGATCTCGCCTTCGCGCAGAAGCACCTGCGTATCCTCTCCGGGCTGTACGGCGTCTTGYGGCCGCTTGACTGGATGCAGCCCTACCGGCTGGAAATGGGCACGCGGCTGGACAATGCGGCGGGCAAGGATCTCTATGCCTTCTGGGGCGACGACGTCACCCGCTTGCTGCAGGAGGACTTCAGGGAGCAGAAGAGCGAGGGTAGCCCCACCCTGGTCAACCTGGCCTCCGAAGAGTATTTCAAGGTGGTGCGGCCCAAGGTGCTCGCGGCCAGGATCGTTACGCCGGTATTCGAGGACTGGAAAGGGGGCCGCTACAAGATCATTTCCTTCCACGCCAAGCGGGCACGCGGCTATATGGCCCGCTATGCGGTGACCCACCGCATCACCGAACCGGCAAGGCTCCAGCGCTTCGCCGAGCATGGCTACGCCTTCGATGCGGCAGCCTCCGACGACGCGCGCTGGGTATTCCGCCGGCGCCTGGAAGACTGACGCGCAGACAGACCAACGCCCGCCGGCCAGTTGCCGGCCCGCCCCCGAACCCAGCGCCAGGGCTTGCCCAGAGAGAGGTATCCCGGCGCGAACCCTGCGAGATGCCACGCCATGACCAGAGCCCTGCATATCTCCGCCAGCTTCGATGCGGGCGCCATCGAAGTCGAGTCGCTCGCCCAGGCCGACGACATCCGCCTGCGCATCCGCGCCGACTCGCACGCCGAATTTCGCCAGTGGTTCCATTTCCGCTTGCAGGGCACGGCAGGGCAGGCCTGCCGCCTGAAATTCCTCAATGCCGGCGACTGTACCTACCCCGATGGCTGGCGCGGCTACGAAGCCGTGGCGTCGTACGACCGCGCACACTGGTTCCGCGTGCCGACCACCTTCGACGGCAGCACCATGACGGTGGCCTTCACGCCCGAGCACGACAGCATCTGGCTGGCCTACTTCGAGCCTTATTCCGAAGACCGCCACCTGTCGCTGCTTGCCGGTTGCCAGCGCTCGCCGCTGGCGCGCCTGTCGCACCTGGGCAGCACCGTGGACGGCCGCGACATGACCGCGGTCACGGTGGGTACGCCCGGCGACGGCAAGAAGACCATCTGGATGATCGCGCGCCAGCATCCCGGCGAAACCATGGCGGAGTGGTTCTGCGAGGGCGTGCTGCAACGCCTGACGGGCACGGGCCTGTGGGCCGGGGACCCGGTGGCGCGCCGCCTGCTGGAGCGCGCCGTCTTCCACATCGTGCCCAATATGAATCCCGACGGCTCGGCGCGCGGTAACCTGCGCACCAATGCGGCCGGGGCCAACCTCAACCGCGAATGGATGGCTCCCAGCCAGCAGACGAGCCCCGAGGTGTATCACGTGCGCCGCGCCATCGAGGCCGCCGGCTGCGACATGTTCTTCGACATCCACGGCGACGAAGGCCTGCCCTATAACTTCGTCGCCGGCAGCGAGATGCTGCCCGGCTTCACCGAAGCACAGCGTGCCGAACAGTTGCGTTTCATCGACGCGTTCAAGCGCGCGACGCCGGACTTCCAGGACGTCCACGGCTATGCCGCCAGCAAGTACAACGCGGACGCGCTCAAGCTGGCCTCGAAGTACATCGGCCATACCTTTGGCTGCCTGTCGCTGACGCTGGAGATGCCGTTCAAGGACAATGCCGATCAGCCCGATCCGGCGGTGGGCTGGAACGGCGCGCGCAGCGCTTTGCTGGGCGCGGCAATGCTGCAGGCCATCCTGGAGCAACTGGGCTGAACGCACGGATGGCCAGATAGCCGCCCGCCGGGCGGCTATCTGGCGGGGCGCATCAGTTCGCCTTAATGCGCGTTGGCATTAATTCGTCTTTTTGGTGGTCGACTTGCTGCTGCTCTTGGTGGCCGGCTTGGCGCTGCTGCTGCTGCTGCCGGCTTTGGAAGAGGTTGCCTTGGTGGACTTGGTGCTGGTGGTGGCCTTCCCAGAGCCCGACTTGCTCGCCTTGCCGCCCTTGCGGGCTTTGCTGCTGGTGGCCTGGCGCGTAGTCGCGCTGCTGCGTACGGCGGGCGCGGCGGCCGGTTCGCTGATGATGGTGCCGCTGCCATCGAGCAGCTCGTAGGCCAGCATCATGCCGTCGGCATAGCCGCAGCGCACCTTGACCGGTTCCCACTGGGCTTCGGCATGGCGCTTGTGGGCGGTGGCGGTAAAGGTCACCACGGCGCTGACCGGAACCGCCTGCTTGCCTTGCGAGAAGCGGCCATCCCAGGGTTCCACGGTGGCCTGGCCGGCGCCGAGCGCGCCGGTGGGGATCTTCAGTGCGTCGTAGCTGGCCGAGCGGGGCACCACCCAGCTGGCGTGCGCGGCGCAATCGGCCACATCCGCGCTCGCATTCTCGGTTTGCATCAGTTGCTGGCGCATCTGCGCACGGTACTCGGCCAGACTCACGCGGCCTTGCGCGGGTAGCGTCACGGTCTTGGTGGGCGGTGCCGCAGTGGCGGCGGCCACGGGCGGGGCAGGGGTCGCGGGTTTGGCGGCGGCCTGGGTGGCGATGCCGGGCGTTGCCACGGCGTCGCGATCATTGAGCGGAGTATCGGCGCAGCCCACCAGGGCGATCGCACCTGCCACTGCAGCAGCGAGCGAGCACAGCCGGCTGCTGATGAGGTCAGAGAGTCGTCGGATCACGGGATCGTCTTGCTTTGGAGCATAAGGGGTTGGCAAAGGTCTGCCATGATAGAGGAAACCCATGCAGCAAAGTTCCGAAATCTCCCGGCGTAAGGGTTCCACCCGAAGCGGGTTGCTGCCGGCGTTGCAGCCGAGTGCAGCCTTCGGCGCGGCGGCAAAGACCGCCGCGGGAGCGGCGGTGCGGGATTTGGCGCGCGCTGCGGTGCCAGTGCGGCCTGCCCTGCATTGCACGGCGGGCCGCATGGTTTCCGGTACGCTCAAGCGGCCTTGACGAAGACCTTGAGCTCTTCCAGCAGCGCGTTGAGATCGGCCTTCAGCTTGCCGAACCCGGCGTTGTGCACGAGGCCGACTTCGTCCATGTACAGCTTGCGGTTGATCTCGAGCTGCAGGCTGTGGCGCTTCTGTGCCGGCTGGCCCACCACGCGCACGATCTCCACGCCCTTATAGGGGTGGTTGCGCCAGACGTCGTAGCCCATCTCCTTGAGCACGCCTTCGACGCGGTCCGTGAAGCGCGTATCGCAGGTGGTGCCGTCGCGGTCGCCGACCACGAAGTCGGGATGCTGCAGCCCCGGATGCTCGGTGGCGTACTGCGCCGCTTCGCTGGGCATAGAGTGGCAGTTGATGTGCCACGCGCTGCCATGGCTGGCGATAGCCTGGTCGGCCAGCTTCTGCAGCTGGGCGTAGTAGGGCAGGTAGTACTGCGCAATGCGCGCCTGCACCTCGGCCACGCTCAGCTTGCGGTCGTAGATGGCTTCGCCGGTATCCAGCACGCGCCACACCAGCCCCTTGCCGAGTCGGGTCTTCGAGAATGCCGCGTGCGGGAGCGTCGGCGTACAACTCGTCGACGAAGGTGTCTTCGGCCTGGCGCAGCAGCGCCAGGGGCAGGCCGGCGGCCGGCCGGAAATCAGCCGGGTAGCTGGTGGCGCTGTGCGGGGAATCGAGAAAGAGCGGGCTGCTCTCGCCTTGCGGCAGTTGCAGGAGGTAAGGGCTGAGCCCGGTCTTTCGGTCTGCTTCCGTCATGATGGGTGTCGGTTAATCCAGGGTGATCTTGGCTGCGGCGGCGATGCGTTTGTTCTTCGCGACTTCGGATTTGATCTGCGCGGCGAACTCGGCCGGTGTATTGCCAACCGGCACCGCACCCAGCTTCTCCAGCTTAGCCTTTACTTCGGGCATCGCCAGTACCTTGACAGCGGCGTTGTGCAGCTTGGTCTGCACGTCGGCGGGCAGGCCGGCCGGCGCGATCAGGCCGAACCAGGCGGCATCGTTGACTTCGGGCAGGCCGAGTTCGGCGAAGGTCGGCACATTGGGCAGGGCCGGCACGCGCTTGGGCGAGGCTACGGCCAGGGCGCGCAGCTTGCCGCCTTCGATAAAGGGCAGCGACGAGGGCAGGTTGTCGAACAGCACCTGCACCTGGTTGGCCAGCGCGTCGTTCAGCGCGGGGCCCACGCCCTTGTACGGCACGTGCAGGAGTTCGGTCTTGCTGCTCATCTTGAACAGTTCGCCCATCATGTGCGAGACGCTGCCGTTGCCGGCCGAGCCGTAAGCCATCTTGTTCGGCTGGCTCTTGGCCAGGGCGATGAAGGCCTTCATGTCGTTGGCCTTCACAGCCGGGTTGATGCTCATCACGTTGGGCACCGAAGCCAGGTTGGTGATGGTGGTGAAGTCCTTGGTGGCATCGTAGGACAGGCGCGGGTACACAGCGGGGTTGATGCCATGCGTGGAAGCCGTGGCGATGCCCAGGGTGTAGCCGTCCGGCGCGGCCTTGGCCAGGTAGCCGGTACCGATGCTGCCGCCGGCGCCGCCGCGGTTGTCCACCACCACGGTCTGGCCCAGTTGCTGGCCGAGCTTGTCGGCCACGATGCGCGCGACGATGTCGGTGGTGCCGCCTGCGGGGAACGGCACGATCAGCGAGATCGGCTTGGTCGGGTAGCTGCCCTGGGCCGCGGCCGAAAGCGACAGGCCAGCGGCGGCGGCGCCAGTGGCGGCGGCAAGGAGGCGGAGCATGTTACGGCGTTGCATGGTTCGGTTCCTGAATGGAGGGAGAGAGGGGAGAAAAAGGGCTTTCGCGATTCTGCTTGTTTGGGCAACGACACCGCAAACGAATTAAAATCGTGGGATCATTCCGTTTGGTAGCGAAGTAAGGGGTTATCTATGCGGCGCTTGTGTCCGTCGCTGACTGAATTGCAGGCCTTCGAGGCCGCCGCGCGCTACAACAGTTTTACCGCCGCGGCGAGGGAGCTCCATGTCACGCAGGGTGCGGTGAGCAAGCAAGTGCGCAGCCTGGAAGCCTTTCTCGGCGTGGAGTTGTTCGAGCGCGTGCGCCAGCGCCTGATGCTCACGGATGCCGGCCAGCGCTACCTGGACCGTATCCGGCCCAGCCTGACCGAGATCGAAGCCGCCACGGTGGAACTGATCGCCCGGCAGGGCCGCGGCGGCACCTTGCACATTGCCAGCATGCCCACGCTTGGCGCCAAGTGGCTCATCCCGCGCCTGCCGCAGTTTTTCGAGAAACATCCCGACGTCAGCCTGGAGTTCGTGCCGCATGCGCAGGGCTACGATTTTTCCCAGCCCGACCTCGACGCCGCCATCCGTTTCGGCGATGGCATGTGGCCGGGCAGCCTGGCCGACTACATGACCGGCCGCGAAGTCCTGCCGGTGTGCCGGCCCGCCCTGCTGGCGGGCGAGCCCGAAGGGATGGTGCGCACGCCTTCGTCCCTGCTGCGCTTTCCCCTGCTGCATCACACCACCGTGCCCGAAGCCTGGCCCGACTGGTTCGCCGAGCTTGGCGTCGCCACGCGCAAGGCGTGGAGCGGCGCGCGCTTCGACCAGTTCTCGCTGCTTACCCAGGCGGCGATGTCCGGGCTTGGCGTCGCGCTGATCCCGCGCTGCCTGATCGAGGAAGAGCTTGCCACCGGCGTGCTGGTGGTGGCGCATCCGGCACGGGTGCTGAGCAAGAAGGGCTACTACCTTTGCTATCCGGAGCAGAAACAGCATCTGCCGGCCCTGCAAACCTTCCGCCAGTGGGTGATGGAAGGGGTCGACGTGGTGGCATGACGGACCCTTTGTAATCAAGACTTACGTTTTTCCGCAAACGATTTTCCGGCCGACTGCGTTTAAGAGATATGTCAGCCATGACGGCCCCGGGGGGCTAGTGGCGCCGGGGCCTGGACTGGAGAATCTCATGTGCGGGTCGACATTTCCCTTCCCTGTTTTGCCCACGGCCAGCCTCGTACGGATTGTCGACGCTACGCTGTCCGGCTGCGCGATCTTGCCGGCGCGGCCTGCCACCACTATCGCGCGCCGGTCTTTGCCTACTGACGCGGCGGGGGCGGGCGCGGCATTCACGGAGGATGAGCCGGCAAGGCGGGACCAGAGCCATTGAGCGACAAAGCAGCAACCAGCAGGGCGGCAGGTCGCCACGCCGCCCCGGTGCAAGACGCGGACTTCCGGGAGAGCAACGCATGACCACCACCGCCACGACAACCGCAGCCATCGCGGTCAACCGCTTCGGGCTGGGCGCGCGCCCCGACGAATCCCCGCCCGCCGATCCGCGTGGCTGGCTGCTCGACCAGTTCGAGCGCTACCAGGCCAGGCCGGCGCCCTGGAGCGGGCAGCCCGATACGGCGGCGCTGGCCGGCGCGTATGGCGCCCAGCAGCGCGAGGTCCGCCAGTCGCAGGCTGACGTCAAAGCCGCCGCTCGCCAGCAGTTGCAGCGCGAGACGCGCGAGGCCTATCGCAATGCCGTGGACGCACGCGTGACGAGCGCGCTGGTTACGCCCGCGCCGTTCGTCGAGCGGCTGGTGCACTTCTGGTCCAATCACTTCGCGGTCTCGGTCGAGAAGCCGGCGGTAGCCGCGCTGGCCGGCGCATTCGAGGCCGAGGCGATCCGCCCGCACGTGCTTGGGCGCTTCGAGGACATGCTGGTGGCGGTGGAGCGGCATCCCGCCATGCAGATCTTCCTGGATCAGGTGCGCTCGATCGGGCCGGACAGCATGGCCGCGCAGCGCGCGCCCGGACGGCAGCTCGGGCTGAACGAAAACCTGGCGCGCGAAATCCTGGAGTTGCATACGCTGGGTGTGCGCAGCGGCTACCAGCAGGCCGACGTCACCGAGTTCGCGCGCGCGCTGACCGGCTGGAGCATTGGTGGCCTCGGTGCCCGCGCAGAAGGCGAGCCAGGGTACTTCGAGTTCCGGCCGCGCCTGCATGAGCCCGGCGCCCGGACCATCCTGGGCCGCACCTACGCGCAGCAAGGCGAGGCGCAGGCACTGGCGGTGCTGCACGATCTCGCGCACAGCGAAGCCACCGCGAACCATCTCGCCACCAAGCTGGCGCGGCACTTCGTCGCCGATACGCCGCCGCCGGCACTGGTGACACGTTTGTCAGATGCATACCTGCGCAGCGGCGGCGCGCTGTCCGAGGTGTATCGCGCACTGGTGGAATCGCCCGAGGCGTGGGCCGGCGCGCCGGCCAAGTTCAAGACGCCGTGGGAGTGGGCCGTGTCCTCGCTGCGCGGGCTGGGGCTGCGCGAACCGGGCGCGCAGCATTTCGCGCCAATGCTGACCCAGCTTGGCCAGCCGGTCTGGCGGCCGGGATCGCCCGCGGGCTACGACGACATCGCCGCGAGCTGGGCCGCGCCCGATGCGCTGGTGCGGCGGGTGGAACTGGCGCAGCGCCTGGCCGCGCGCGTCGGCGACCGGCTCGATGCGCGCGAGCTTGGTCCCCGGCTGCTCGCCGGTTCGTTGTCCGCACCGACCGCCGGCGCCATCGCACGCGCCGAAAGCGCCCAGACCGCGCTGGCCTTGCTGCTGGTCTCGCCCGATTTCCAAAGGAGGTGATCGCCATGTTTTCCCGCCGAGATTTCCTGCGCGCCACCGCCGGCGCGGGCGCCATGCTTGCACTGCCGCGCCTCACGCTGGCCAGCGTGGATTCCGACCGGCGCTTTGTCTTCGTCATCCAGCGCGGCGCCGCCGACGGCCTGAACACCGTGATTCCCTACGCCGATCCCGGCTACGCCCGCCTGCGCGGCGCGCTCGCCATCGACGCCACGCAGGCCACGCGGCTCGACGGCACATTCGCGCTGCATCCCGCGCTGGCGGAGACGGCGCGTCTCTATGCCGCCGGGCAGGCGCTCTTTGTGCAGGCGGTGGCATCGCCTTACCGCGAGCGCTCGCACTTCGACGGCCAGAATGTGCTGGAGACCGGCGGCAACGCGCCCTACCAGGTCAAGGACGGCTGGCTGAACCGGCTGGTGGGCATGCTGCCGAAGCGGACCGATAACGCGATCGCCTTCGCGCCGACCGTCCCGGCAGCCTTGCGCGGGACGGCCGATGTCAGCTCCTATGCGCCATCGGCCTTGCCGGCCGCGCCGGATGACCTGCTGGCGCGTGTCGGGCAGCTCTACGAGATGGATGCGCAACTGCATCCGCTCTGGAACGCCGCGATGCAAGCCCGCGGACTCGCCGGCGATGCCGGCGCGCGCCAGGACCCGGCGAGCCTGGGGCGCCTTGCCGCCGGCTTCCTGGCGCGGGCGGACGGGCCTCGCATCGCCATGATCGAAACCGGCGGCTGGGACACRCACAGCGCACAGGCGCCGCGGCTGGCTGCCAGGCTCAAGGCGCTGGACGCCATGCTGGCGGCGCTGCGCGACGGGTTGGGCCCGTCATGGGAACGCACCACGGTACTGGTGGCTACCGAGTTCGGACGCACCGCCGCCGCCAACGGCACCGGCGGCACCGATCACGGCACGGCGGCGGCGGCGATGCTGATGGGCGGCGCCGTCAAAGGCGGGCGGGTGCTGGCCGACTGGCCGGGCCTGGCGCCGGGTGCGCTCTACCAGGGACGCGATCTCGCGCCAACGACGGAACTGGACGGATTGATCGCCGCGGCAGCGGCACAAAGCTTCGGGCTGGATGGCGAGCGCGTGGCGCGCACGCTGTTCGGACGCGGGGGCGGGCAGGGGGGGATGCTGGGCGGACTGCTGCGCGCCTGAGTCAGGCGCGCGGCAGTCCAGGCCCGGGTGATGCCGGATATTGCCGGTTACTTGGAGAGCAGGCGCATCGCCTGCTCCAGGCCGGCGAGCGTGACGGGATACATCCGCGACTTCATGATCTGGTTGATCACCGTCACCGATTGCCGATACTGCCACAGCCCTTCCGGTTCAGGGTTAAGCCACACAAAGCGCGGGAACTGCTCGATCAGCCGGTTGAGCCAGACCGCGCCCGCTTCCGGATTGTTGTACTCCACCGACCCGCCGGGCTGCAGGATTTCATACGGACTCATGGTGGCGTCGCCGACAAAGATCACCTTGTAGTCCGGCGTGTACTTGTGGATCAGGTCCCAGGTAGCGATCTTCTCCGCATGGCGGCGGCGATTGTTCTTCCACACGTAGTCATACACGCAGTTGTGGAAGTAGTAGTACTCCAGGTGCTTGAACTCGGTCTTGGTCGCCGAGAACAATTCCTCCACGCGCTTGATGTGGTCGTCCATCGAGCCGCCCACATCCATCAGCATCAGTACCTTGACCTTGTTGTGGCGCTCGGGCCGCAGCTTGATATCAAGCAGGCCCGCGTTGGCCGCGGTCGAGTGGATGGTGTCGTCCAGGTCCAGTTCGGTCTCGGCACCCTCGCGGGCGAACCGGCGCAGGCGGCGCAGCGCCACCTTGATATTGCGCGTGCCGAGTTCGACCTGATCGTCGTAATCCTTGTACGCCCGCGTCTCCCACACCTTGATGGCGGTGCGGTTGCCCTTGGAGGGACCGCCGATGCGGATGCCTTCCGGGTTATAGCCGCCATGCCCGAACGGCGAGGTGCCGCCCGTGCCGATCCACTTGTTGCCGCCCTCGTGTTTTTCCTTCTGCTCGTCGAGCAGCTGCTTGAGCCGCTCCATCAGCTTGTCGAGCCCGCCCATGGCTTCGATCTTGGCTTTTTCCTCGGCCGACAGCTCGCGCTCCAGCGTCTTCTGCAGCCAGTCCAGCGGAATGTCGGATTTCCAGTCGACCAGGCTTTCCACGCCCTTGAAGTAGGCCGCGAAGGTCTGGTCGAACTTGTCGAAGTGCTTCTCGTCCTTGACCAGCGTCATGCGCGACAAGTAGTAGAACTCGTCGATCGACGGCGTGATGACCTCGGACTTGAGGGCTTCCAGCATGGTCAGGTATTCCTTGACCGACACCGGCAGCTTGGCGTGGCGCAGCGAGAAGAAGAAATCGATCAGCATGGTGGTCTCGCTTAAAGTTTTCCGGAGCGGGGGCGGTGGTTCGCGGGCGTGTTCACGATGCGCGCCCCGGCGGGTCCAGGCGGTATTGCAGGTGGCGCTTCACGGTCGGCCATTCGCTGGCGATGATGGAGAACACCACGGTGTCGCGCAGAGAGCCGTCGGGCATGCGCTGGTGGTTGCGCAGCACGCCGTCCTGCTTGGCGCCGAGACGGGCGATGGCAGTGCGGCTCTGATGGTTCATCCAGTGCGTGCGGAATTCCACCGCGATGCACGCCAGTTGCTCGAACGCGTGCGTGAGCAGCATCAGCTTGCATTCGGTATTGACCGCGCTGCGCTGCACGCGCTGCGCGTGCCAGGTATGGCCGATCTCCAGGCGCCGGTGCGTGCCGTCGACGTTGAAGTAGCGGGTCGCGCCCACCACCGCGCCCGGCACGCCGTCGCGGATCTCGCGGATCACGAACGGCATCGCGCCCTGTTGCTCGCGCATCTGCAGCGCGGTGTCGAGCCAGGCGCGGACCTGGTCAGGCGCCGGCACCGAGGTGTACCACAGCTTCCACAGTTCGCCGTCCGCGACCGCGGCCTGTACCTCCGCTTCATGCTCGGGGCGCAGCGGTTCCAGCAAGGCGTGCTGGCCGCGCAGGGTGATGGGTTCGATAAAACGTGCCATGGCTTGGTGGTCCGATGCCGTTGCGGTGCCTGGCTGTGTTCAGCGATTGGCGCGGTTCATGAACACCAGGCGCTCGAACAGGTGCACGTCCTGTTCGTTCTTCAGCAGCGCGCCGTGCAGCGGCGGGATCGCGGCCTTCTTGTCCGGGCTCTTGAGTGCTTCGGGCGGGATGTCCTCGGCCATCAGCAGCTTGAGCCAGTCGATCAGTTCGGAGGTGGAGGGCTTCTTCTTCAGGCCCGGCAGGTTGCGCATTTCATAGAAGGACTCGAGCGCGGCGGCCACCAGCTCGCGCTTGATGCCGGGATAGTGCACGTCGACGATGCGCTGCATGGTCTCGGCGTCGGGGAACTTGATGTAGTGGAAGAAGCAGCGGCGCAGGAAGGCGTCGGGCAGTTCCTTCTCGTTGTTCGACGTGATGATCACCAGCGGGCGGTGGCGCGCCTTGACCAGCTCGCGCGTCTCGTACACATAGAACTCCATGCGGTCGATTTCGCGCAGCAGGTCGTTGGGGAATTCGATGTCGGCCTTGTCGATCTCGTCGATCAGCAGCACCACTTGCTGGTCGGCCTCGAAGGCCTGCCACAGCACGCCCTTGATGATGTAGTTGCGGATATCGTGGACGCGGTCATCGCCCAGTTGCGAGTCGCGCAGGCGCGACACCGCGTCATATTCGTACAGGCCTTGCTGTGCCTTGGTGGTGGACTTGATATGCCACTGCAGCAGCGGCATGCCGAGCGCCGCCGCCACCTCCTCGGCCAGCATGGTCTTGCCGGTGCCGGGCTCGCCCTTGATCAGGAGCGGGCGCTGCAGGGCGCGGGCCGCGTTGACGGCCAGCTTGAGGTCATCGGTGGCGACGTACTGCTGCGTGCCTTCGAAACGGGACTGCTGGTTCTGGCTGGCGTTGGTGGTGTTGGACATGAGGCAACCTGAGGGGTTTGTGCGTGTCGGAATGGGCCAGTATAAAAGAGCTTTCCGGTTCGCGTGTGGCTCGCCGCTCCATGGCTGGACTGTCACGTGCAGCCTGCTGTACAATGCGGCGGTTTGACGCGCCCCCCACGTCCACGACTCCACCCCCACGCTCTGTCCGCCTTGTCACTCCCGCGGTCCTTGCCGGGAGGCGGCAATCGACAAGAGATGGTTCCAGAATGAGGCGGAGACAGCGCCGACATGCCTGGCAGTGCCCAGGTGTCCGGCCCAAGCTGGCGGCCCACACTGGCAGCGCCGCATCCGGCCGCAGGCCGATGCGATCCTGCCGGACGCATTCTGAAGCCATTTCCGACCGGTCGGGYAGGTCACGCAGGGTTTAACACTTCCAATCAGCTACGACAATGAAAAAGCTCCTCACGATGGTGGTGCTGGGCGCGGCCGCAACGGCTGCGCAAGCCCAGGAAGTCAAGGGCAATGTGGACGCCGCCAAAAACAAGGTCGCGATGTGTATTGGTTGCCATGGTATTCCCGGCTATCGGGCCTCCTTCCCCGAGGTGTACCAGGTGCCCCTGCTCGGTGGCCAGAACGCCAAATACATCGAGAACGCGCTGAAGGAATACCAGAAGGGCGACCGCAAGCACCCGACCATGCGTGGCATTGCCGCGACCCTGACCGACCAGGACATCGCCGACGTGGCTGCCTACTACGCGCAGCAGACCTCCGGCTCGCAAAACAACACCCAGAAGTAAGAGGACCCATCCATGAATACGCTTAAGACGCTTTCGCTCGCGATCGGCGCACTCGTGCTGGGCGCCTCGGCCATCACGGCCTCGGCTGCCGACCTGGCCGCCGGCAAGGCGCTGGTGGAGAAGGGCAACTGCGTGGCCTGCCACGGTGCCGGCATGAACGCCCCGATCAGCCCGKATTACCCGAAGCTGGCCGGCCAGCACGCCGACTACCTGTACCACGCCCTGGTTGCCTACCAGATCACCACCAACCCGCAGGTGGGGCGCTCCAACGCCATCATGGCTGGCCAGGTCAATGCCAACCCCGGCGTGACGGGCAAGGACGGCAAGCCGCGGCCCTTCACGCGCGAGGAACTGAAGGACATCGCCGTCTACATCGAGTCGCTGCCGGGTGGCCTGGTTCTGAAGAAGTAAGCACCCCGCCGCCGGCACGCGCCGCGCGACGAAGAAAGAAAGCCGCTGATGTCCAGCGGCTTTTTTCTTGCTTGTGACACGAGGGCGGGACCTTGCCCGGCGCGCCGGGGCGCTCCGGGCAAGGTCCCGGGCCGGATCAGTTGCCGGTGCTCTCGGCCAGGCGCCGTGCCTTCACSGCATTGGCCAGCGTTTCCAGCACCTTCACCGAGTCATCCCAGCCGATGCAGGCATCGGTGACCGACTGGCCATAGGTGAGATCTTCCACCGGCGTACCCTGGATGTGATCCTGGCGGCCGCCTACCAGGTGCGACTCCACCATCACGCCGACGATGCGCTCGTCGCCTGCTGCCATCTGGCGGCCGATGTCCTCGCAGACCGGGATCTGGTTCTCGTGCTTCTTGCTGCTATTGGCGTGCGAGGCATCGATCATCAGGCGCGCGGCCAGGCCGGCCTTGGAGATGGCTTCGCAGGCTTCCTGCACGCTGGCGGCATCGTAGTTGGGCGTCTTGCCGCCGCGCAGGATGATGTGGCAATCCTCGTTACCGGATGTCGAGACAATGGCGGAGTGGCCGCCCTTGGTCACCGACAGGAAATGGTGGGGCTGCGAGGCAGCCTTGATCGCATCGACCGCGATCTTGACGTTGCCATCGGTGCCGTTCTTGAAGCCTACCGGGCACGACAGCCCGGAGGCCAGTTCACGGTGCACCTGGCTCTCGGTGGTGCGCGCGCCGATGGCGCCCCAGCTGACCAGGTCCGCGATGTACTGCGGGCTGATCATGTCGAGGTATTCGGTGCCGGTCGGCACGCCCAGTTCGCTGATATTCAGCAGCAGTTCGCGGGCGGTGCGCAGGCCATCGTTGATCTTGAAACTGCCATCCATATGCGGATCGTTGATCAGCCCCTTCCAGCCCACCGTGGTGCGCGGCTTCTCGAAATACACCCGCATCACCACTTCCAGTTCCCCGGCGAAACGGTCGCGCTGGACCTTGAGCAGCTTGGCGTACTCGAGCGCGGCGCGGGTGTCGTGGATGGAGCAGGGGCCGATGATGACGATCAGGCGGTCATCCATGCCGTGCAGGATCCGGTGCATGGCCTGGCGAGCGCCGTAGATCACGTCGGACGCCTTTTCGGAGCAGCCGAATTCGCGGATCAGGTGCGCCGGCGGCAACAATTCCTTAAGTTCGCGAATGCGCAGGTCGTCGGTGTTCTTCAGCATGATGGCTCCGGATTTTGTAGGGTCGTGTGTTTGGGGTGTCTGGGCTAGAGCTTGGTGCGGGCCGGGATAAAAAAAGCCGCCAGGTTCGCTGGCGGCTTTTTTTGAATTCTGGAGGCACTTACGATCGTCCCTCTCCATCCGCCAGCGGTGCGAGATCGCTAAAAAAGTAAAAATAAAACTTAGCGGACATGGATGGGATCAGGCTCAACTGGCGTCGGTTATTTGCGGCAACGCGTCACGAGATGGCAGAAAATTGCGCCAAGCCTGCCAAATCTGCGGGCTGCGGCGGTTGATCATCGGGCAACGAAGCATCTTTATAGCGCGTTTTCAGGGGCTTGGCAAGCGTCCGGCAGTACCCCCGGCACATTTTCGAGCCGCCTCGTGGCGGGCCCCGGATCGAGCTCCAGCCCGCGCATTACGGCGGCAGTGCGATTCTCCACCCCCAGCTTCACGTACACATGCTGCAGGTGCTTTTGCACGGTGCGGGCACTGATGCCGAGCATGGTGGCGATCTCGCGATCCGTCTTGCCATGCGCCAGCCAGCGCAGCACCTGCTGCTCGCGCACGGTCAGCCTGGCGAGCATGGAGACCGCATGGACGTCCTGGCTAAGGCTCGATGTACGCATTGCGGCAGATAAGGGCCAGCGCGGCGGTACGCAATGCTGCGTATTGGCGCGCTCCCGTGTGTGAACCAACATGGATGAGGCCAGTATAGGCGCAGCCGGCGCGCGCAGCGGCGCGGTGGCGGTCCCTGCACAGGTTTGCCCGGGGGAAGACAGGCGAACGTGGCGTGCCAGGCTTGTCCGGCACGGGCGGGGCCATTTGGGAGGAGTAAAACACCATGCCGATCGACGAAGGGAGGCTGAAGGCCTTCATGGATCAGTTCGTCCAGGATTTGGGGGCGGTCATGCATGCCGCGACCATCGTGCTGGGCGATGCGCTGGGGCTTTACAAGGCCCTGGCCGAGAAGCCGATGACCGTACAGGTGCTGGCCGAGAAGACGCACACGGATGAACGCTATCTGCGTGAGTGGCTGTCCGCGCAGGCGGCCAGTGGCTATGTCGCCTATGACGCGGCGAGCGAGATGTTCAGCCTGACGGAGGAGCAGGCATTCGCGCTGGCCCAGGAGGGCAGTCCCGCCTTTATTCCGGGCGCCTTCCAGATCGCGGTGGCACAGTTCAAGGCGATCCCCAAGATGGTGGATGCCTTTCGCAACGGGCGCGGACTTGGCTGGCATGAGCACGATCCGTCGCTGTTCCACGGCACGGAACGTTTCTTCCGGCCGGGCTATGCCGCGCACCTGACTTCGGAGTGGATTCCGGCGCTCGAAGGGGTGCAGGCCAGGCTGCAGGCGGGCGCGCGCGTGGCCGACGTGGGCTGCGGGCATGGCGCCTCCACCATCATCATGGCCCAGGCTTATCCCGCATCGGAATTCCACGGCTTCGACTACCACGAGCCATCGATCCGCTTCGCCACCGAGGCGGCGGCGCGCGCCGGCCTGCGTGATCGGGTGCATTTCGAGGTGGCAAAAGCCAAGGAGTATGGCGGCAAGGACTACGACCTCGTGGCCGTGTTCGATTGCCTGCACGATATGGGAGATCCGGTTGGCGCGGCCGCCCACGTGCGCGAGACCTTGCGCCCGGACGGCACCTGGATGATCGTCGAGCCTTTCGCCAATGACCGGCTGGAGGAGAACCTGAATCCGGTCGGGCGGGTGTACTACTCTGCCTCGACCTTCATCTGCACGCCGGCGTCGCGTTCGCAGGAGGTGGGCCTGTGCCTGGGCGCCCAGTCGGGCGAGGCGCGCATGCGCTCGGTGGTGCAGCAGGGCGGCTTTTCGCGCTTCCGCCGGGCGGCGCAAACGCCGTTCAATCTGATCTACGAGGCGCGGCCCTGAAGGGAAGAGCGGCCGCGCCCGGCGCCAAGCCTGGCCTCAGGCGGTGCCGCCCACCGTCATGTTTTCGATGCGCAGTGTCGGCTGGCCTACGCCCACCGGCACGCTCTGGCCTTCCTTGCCGCATACGCCCACGCCCGAGTCCAGGCGCATGTCGTTGCCGATCATGGTGACGTCCTTGAGCGATTCCGGACCGTTGCCGACCAGCGTGGCGCCCTTGACCGGCGCGGTGATCTTGCCATCCTCGATCAGGTAGGCCTCGCTGGCGGAGAAGACAAACTTGCCGTTGGTGATGTCGACCTGGCCACCGCCGAAGTTGACCGCGTAGAGGCCGCGCTTGACGCTGGCGATGATCTCCTGCGGATCCCGGTTGCCGTTGAGCATATAGGTGTTGGTCATGCGCGGCATCGGCAGCGCGGCGTAGCTTTCGCGGCGCGCGTTGCCAGTCACCGGCATCTTCATCAGGCGCGCGTTGAGCGTGTCCTGCATATAGCCCTTGAGGATGCCGTCCTCGATCAGCGTGGTGCACTGGGTGGGGTTGCCCTCGTCGTCGAGGTTGAGCGAGCCGCGGCGGTTGGCCAGCGTGCCGTCGTCCACCACGGTCACGCCCTTGGCCGCCACCCGCTCGCCCATGCGGCCGGCGAAGGCCGACGAGCCCTTGCGGTTGAAGTCGCCTTCCAGCCCGTGGCCGATGGCTTCGTGCAGCAGCACGCCGGGCCAGCCCGGGCCGAGCACGACCGTCATGGCGCCGGCGGGAGTCGGGCGTGCCTCGAGATTGACCAGGGCCGAGGCCACCGCTTCATCCACATACTTCTGCAGCAGTTCGTCGCTGAAATATCCGTAGGCATAGCGGCCGCCACCACCGGAGGAGCCGATCTCGCGGCGCCCGTTCTGCTCGGCGATCACCGTGACGGAGACCCGCACCAGCGGCCGCACGTCGGCGGCGATGACGCCGTCGCTGCGCGCCACCAGGACCACGTCGTACTCTCCGGCCAGGCCCGCCATGACCTGCACCACGCGCGGATCCTTGGCGCGCGCCATGCGTTCCACGCGTTCGAGCAGCGCTACCTTGTCGGCGGCTTCCATCGAATCGAGCGGGTCGTTGGGCGAGTACAGGTTGCGCCCGCCCTGGGAGGCCATCTTGCCCGCCACCTTGACGCGGCCGCTGCCGGCGCGGCCGATGGTGCGGGTCGCGGCCCCGGCCTTCAGCAGGGCGTCGAGGCTGATGTCGTCGGAGTAGGCGAAGGCCGTCTTGTCGCCGGACACGGCGCGTACGCCGACGCCCTGGTCGATGCTGAAGCTGCCCGATTTGACGATGCCTTCTTCCAGGCTCCACGCTTCGTTGCGGGTGTACTGGAAGTACAGGTCGGCGTAGTCGACCTTATGGGTGAAGATGTCCGCCAGCACGCGCTGCAGCTTCACTTCGTCGAGGCCGTAGGGAGCCAGCAGCAATTGCTGGGCGGTGGCGAGGTTGCGGATTCCGAGGTCGCCGGCGTTCATGGTTGTCCTTTATCGTCGTGCCGCGGCGGCGCCAAGGCGCCGCCGCGTGGAAATCTGGGGATGTTGGCGGCTCCGGGGAGCCGGCCTTGTCTGGTTGTACATCCTACAGCACCCGATGGCGCAGCGCAGGCAGGTTCTGCCTCACTTCGTCCAGGCGCGCGGGATCGATCAGTCCGCTCACCACGCCTTCGCCTTCCGGCAGCACCGCCATCACCTCGCCCCAGGGATCGATCAGCATGGAGTGGCCCCAGGTGCGGCGGCCGTTCTCGTGCTTCCCGCCCTGTGCCGCGGCCAGCACATAGCACTGGTTTTCAATGGCGCGGGCACGCAGCAGGATTTCCCAGTGCGCCTGGCCGGTGGTGTAGGTGAAGGCGGCCGGCATCAAAATCAAGCTGGTGCCRCCGCCAGCGGCGGCGAGCTGGCGATAGAGTTCCGGGAAGCGCAGGTCGTAGCAGACCGACATGGCGACGCGGCCACAGGGCGCCTCGAAGCTGGCCGGGGTATTGCCGGCCAGGATGGTACGAGATTCGTCGTAGCTTTCGGTGCCCCGCGTAAAGCCGAACAGGTGAATCTTGTCGTAGCGCGCCACGCGTTCGCCGCGCGGGTCGTAGGCGAGCGAGGTGTTGTAGACGCGTGCCTCGTCCTCGCACCACAAGGGCAAGGTACCGCCTACCAGCCAGATGCGGTGGCGGCGAGCGGCGCCGGCCAGGAAGGCCTGGATCGGACCGTCACCGTCGCGCTCGCGGATGGCGACCTTGTCGCTTTCGCGCAGTCCCATCATGCAGAAGTACTCCGGCAGCAGCACCAGTTCGGCGCCGCCCTGCGCCGCTTGCGCGATCAGCGCTTCGGCGCGGGCCAGGTTGGCCTCGGGCGAGACACCGCTGACTGTCTGGATCGCAGCGACGCGAAATGGTGCCGCGCTGGCGGCTTGGGCGGAGGCGGTTGCGGTCATGAAGCGGTTTCCTTGGCTGGCGGCGGCTGCAGGGGAGCGAATCCGCCCCATCCGTGCGGCTCGGCCAGATCCTGGCGCCGGCGCAGCCGGACTTGCCGGGCATGGGCGATCGCTTTGGACCCGGGCCTTGGCCGTTCATGCAAACGGGTCGGTCATGGTGCCGGGTAGACGCGATTCGACGGGCCCTGCACAGGGGGCGTGTCGGCCCTATTCTCCCCCACTTTGGTAATCTGCGGGTTCGCCCAGCCGCCGCTGATGCGGTACCGGCGGCTAAAGGCCTTGGAGAATTCATCGGCGAACATCAACTGGGCAGCCAGCGTGCCGATGCCCAGCGCCGGATTGATAAAGGCTGCTGCCACCGAGGCGGACGTGGCGTTGATACGCGGCACCACCGTCACATCGAGGTCCTGCGTCTCGCGCGGGATATTCGCGCTGCCCGCCATCGAGGCCCGCAGTTGCGCGCCCTTGAGCGCGAAGTCCTTGGTGCTGGCCACGCCGCTCTCGATAGTACCGGTGCCCGTGATCTCGTCGAACACCATGCCCTGGCCCGCCACGCCGCGGAAGTCGAAGGTGGCCAGCCGCATCAGGCCCTGCAGGCTGAGCACGCCCAGCAGCTTGGCCGCGCCCGGATCTACGCTGAGGATCTGGCCATTCTCCAGCTTGAGCTTCATCTGGCCCGACAAGGTGGGGTAGTCGATTGACATCGGCGAGCCGCGCCACGCCACCCGGCCCTCGAAGGTGCCGTGGCTGTCGGCCAGGATGTGCGGCAGGCCCATGCGTTCAAGCACCTGGCCGCCGTTGCGGACATCGAGCTTGAAATCGAGCCGCGTGCGGCGCTCCGCATCGGCCCCTTCGCGCAGCCGGCGCGGCATGCGCCAGCTGCCGCTGCCGGTGAAGGTGGCGCCGGGTTGTTCGATGACAAGGCGCTCCAGCGTCCATGCCGGCTCGCCGCCGCTATCGCCGGAGTGCGCCTTGACCTCCAGCTTGCCGAAATCGCGGCCGTGCAGTTCGAAGCGATCGGCCACCAGGTCAATCGCTGGCAACTCGCTCGTATTGTCGGCCAGCGTATCGGCAACGTTGCCCGCATCGGTGGTGTCGGGGATATTCAGGCGCGAAAGACGCAGCGTCAGCGCCCCTGCCGGCGTGGCTGCATCGCTACGCCAGCGCAGGTTGCCCGCGATCTGGCGAGAATCGATCTGAACGGTCCAGCCGGCGCTCTCGCGGCTGGCCTCCAGCACGACATCGTCGAGTTGCCGGCCATAGGCCTGCAGCGCGCGCACCCGCGCGGAGAACTTCTCCGGCATGAACGCGGAGGGCACGGTAACCGCGCCGGCGCCGGCGCCGGCCTTGCCGCTATCCGTGAGCAGGCCATGCCAGGCGTCGAGGTCGAAGCGGCCGGCGGTCAGCGCCGCCACGACGCCGCTGGCCGGTTGCGGCGCCGGCTGTTCGACGCCGATGCCGCCGGATTGCACTTCCATGCCATCGGCGTTGCGGCGCAGCAGATAGCGCGCATTGAGCACGTTGCCGTACTGCACGAGCATCTCCTCGCTGCCGGCGCGGGCCGCGGCGGGCCGGAGCTCAARGCGCAAGGGCAGGGCCTGGCTGGCGCTCTTGGCCAGCGGGGCAGGCATGCCCACCGCCAGGCCGGTCAATTCCGAAGTGACCGTGATCTGCGGCTGATGCTCGCGCACTCCGATCACCGCGCTATAGGCGGTACTGCCTTCCAGTTTCTGCGCCAGGCCGGCCATCGGCGAGCCGGTGAGCGCCTCGCGCATGCCCTGGGCGCTGGCATTGCCGCCGGCATTGACGCGTACCGTGCCGTCCGCCTGGCTGCCGCCGCTGGCGCGAATCTCGCCGCCGAGGAAACGGGCGCGCAGATCGTTGAGCTGGAAGCCGTGCTCGTTGAAGGCGACGACGCCGGTGGTGCCCGCCAGCACGGGCAATTGCGGGGTGAGCACCACATCGTTGCCCGGTAGCCGGAACTGGCCATCGACCTTGGCGTCCTGCGCCGCGGTGAGGGGAAGATCCAGCTTGAGGCGCAGCTCGCCATTGCCCTGGGCGCGCATGTCGCTGGTCACCTGGCCGGTCCAGTCGCGTACCGGGCTGGCGGCCACGAAGCGCAGGAAGCCCGTCATCGCTCCGCTGGCGCTGCCGTCCAGCACCAGGCGGCCGTGATCCGCCAGGTCGGCGATGCGGCCATTGACATCCTGCAGCGTGACGCCGGCAACGCCTTGCACGCCGGCACGCTGCGCCACGAAGGACAGTCCGCCGCGTTCGAACAGCAAGCGCCCGCTGATGTCGGTGAAGTTCGGCCACGCCTTGCCGCCGTTGCTGGCGCTGGCGGCGCTGCCCGGCGCCGCGCTCAGGTGGGGCGCGATCTGGTAGCTGACATGCTGGATCGGCACCTCGACCCGGAAGTCGCCGGCGCCTTCGTGCGGGCTGTGGAAGGGGAAGTGTTCCAGGTCGCCCTTGAGCAGGAACTGGACGTCGCTGGCTTCGCCTGTCACCAGGGCGCCGGCCAGGTACTGGCGTGTCGCGGCGGGGATGCCTGTGGGCAGGTAGCGCGGCACCCGGTTGACCTGGGCGCGCACCAGTTCGCCAGTGAGATCGGCAATGCCGCCGTGCCCGTCGCCGCCGGCATGCCAGGTACCACGCACGCTGCCTGCGGTATCCGCGTTGGCAAACTGCACGCCGTCGGTGCGCACCGCCAGCTTGCCGTTGTCGTTGGTCCAGCGCACTTCGCCGCTGATCTGGTCGAAGGGCAGGCGTGGCTCGTCGAACATGCCGGGGAACACCAGGGCGGCATTGCTGCCTTCGAAGCGGGCGCTTCCCTGCCTCTCGTCGAAACTGAAGCTGCCGGAGAGCCGCGCAAATCCTGGCACGCCCAGGTGGGGCTTGCCGCTGGCACCCGCCGGCGGGTTTGCGGGCTGGCTCAGCACCGAGACGTTGCGCAGCGTGCCCTGCACGTTGAAGTGGCGCTGGCCGTCGCGGCGGCTGAGTATGCCCTGGCGATCGCGGGTCCAGTTCACATCCAGGTTGTCGATATGGCCGGAGGGCTGGAGCGCGCGCAGCTGGCGCGACAAGGCGGTGTCGAGCGGCAGAGAGGTGGCCAGCGCGCGCACGGTGTTCAGGTCGAACGTGGGCGCCTTCAGCGTGAACTTGCGCAACTGGCCTTTGTTGTCGGTGGCCCAGCCCACCACCACCTTGCGCATGCCTTCGCGCCAGGCGCTTTCTCCGCTCGCCACGCTGGCGGCGGCGCTTGCCTCGGCTGCGGCGGCCGACGCCGCCGAGGCAGGCTGGTCTTGCCGTGCCTGCGGCACGGCCGGACCCTCGGCGGGTTCGGGCTGCCACAGCAGGGTGTCGATGGTGAGGATGTTGTCGCGGTCGCGGCCGGCGCGGTGCAGGACGAAGGCCTGGGCGCTGGCCAGCTTGAGTGGTTCGGGCGCGCCGGCCAGTTTCAGGTCCACGCCATTGGCGCGCAGCCTCGCCTGGCTGCGGGTGACTTGGCCGCCGCGGAATTCGATCGTGCCGTCGGTGCTGAAGGTGCCGCGCGCGACCCGCTCGAAGATCGCCGTGTAGCGTTGCAGTACCGGCAGCTCAAGCCGGCCGAGGTCCCAGCTGGCCTGCCCGTGCCAATTGCGCCAGTCGCCGGTGCGATGCAGGTAGTCATGGCGAAAATCCGCCTGCACCACGAGGGGGCGGGGCGCGAGCGTCGCCGACTGCGCTTCCAGTTTGAAGAGGTGGCGCGAACCCAGGCGCTGCACGCTGAGCTGGATATTGCCGACGTCGAGTTGGGGCAGGTGGTTCTTTTCGTCGAGCCAGCGGAGCTTGCCGTCGGTGAGTTCGACCTTGCCCTGGGACAGCAGCCAGTCGAACAGCCGGTTGTCTTGCGGCTGGGCGCCGGTAGTGTCCACGGCCAGCCCGGCTACCTGGAGTTTGCCGTCGGCGGAACGCCGTACCAGCAGGTCGGTATGGCTGGCGGAGATTCGCTGGAACAGCACGTCCATGCTTAACAGCGATCGCCATGACAACTTGCCGTCGAGCGTGCCGGCCGCCAGCAGCACACGCTGTTCGCCATCGACCGCCTTGACGTCGCGGGCATGGAAGGCAGGGTGCCAGCCGTCCCAGTACGTGTCCAGCTGGCCGATGCTCAAATGGGCCGCCAGCGCCACCGAGCCGCGCTGTTCCAGCCAGGTGCGGGCCGCCGAGGCCTCGGGCCAAAGCACGAAGCGGATCAGCAGGCCGGCCAGCATGGCGACCACCAGCAGCGACAGGGCCAGTCGTATCAAGACGCGGCCAAGGCCGCGCCACATGGGATGGCGCAAGGCTGCGAGCAGGACACGGCCGAGCGCGCGCGCCAATGCCAGCGGGCTCCGCCTGGAAAGTTGCAAAGGAGTAGAGCCTGCACCGGCGGCCCCGTCGAGCGCCGGCGTGCCGCCGGTGGTGGGGCCGGGCTCGGCGGGTGGGGTGGCGCGGCTGGACATGCGCAGATTATCCGACAATACTAGGCGCTCTCCAATTCGGTGCCTGACCGGCCGTGCATAACGCGCGGGCCGGCACAGTGCCGGCTCACGCGCTTCCAAGTAACAGGAATGACTTCCACTGATCCGACGAGTTCCACGGCTGCGCCCAATCCCGCCGCTACCGAGGCCGGCGCTGCCGGCGAACATGCTTCCGGCAACACTTCCAGCGCTGCCAGGCAAGCGGTGGCCGACATGGCCACGGGCCTGTACGCGACAGTGGCCGCCACGGAACTCGTGCCGGTCGATTGCGCCGGCATGGCATTGTACTCGCCCGCCTATTCGCATTACACCCGCCGTATGGTGCAAGCCCGCCCGGAGCTTGCCGGAATCGTTGCGCGCGCGCGCGAGCAGCCGCTGACGCGGGCCTGGATGGAGGCGCGGCTGAAGGCCCTGCATGAGCCGTCGGCCGATGTCGAGGAGGCCATCAAGCGCGCGTTGCGCCGCTTGCGCGCCGAAGTGATGTGCGTGGTGATCGAGCGCGACCTGCGCGGCCTGGCGCCTCTGGGCGAGGTCACTGGCGCGATGACGGACCTGGCCGAACTGGGCGTCCAGTATGGCCTGGCCATGCTGGAAGCGGACCTGGCGCCGACCTACGGCCGGCCTGTCGGGGAAAGCAGCGGCGAGGTCCAGGAACTGGTGGTGGTCGGCATGGGCAAGCTCGGCGGCCGCGAACTCAATGTGTCGTCCGACATCGACCTGATCTTCCTGTACGACGAAGACGGCGATACGCGCGGCGGCCAGCGCAGCCTGTCCAACCACGAGTACTTCATCCGCCTGGGACGCCGCCTGATCAACCTGCTGGCCGACGTGACTGCCGATGGCTACGTGTTCCGCGTCGACATGCGCCTGCGCCCCAACGGCGACGCCGGGCCACTGGCGTGCAGCCTCGGCATGCTGGAGCAGTACCTGATGGTGCAGGGGCGCGAATGGGAGCGTTACGCGTGGATCAAGGGCCGGGTGGTGTCGGCGCTGGACACGCCGCATGCGCAGCGCACCGCGGCGCAGCTGTCTAGCCTCACCACGCCCTTCGTGTTTCGCCGCTACCTCGATTACGGCGTGATTGCCGCGATCCGCTCGCTGCACGCGCAGATCCGCGCCGAGGCCGCCAAGCGCAGCGGCGGACTGGCGGCGCCCGGCGGCGGGCAGCGCGTGAACCAGCGTGCCTTCAATATCAAGCTGGGCCGCGGCGGTATCCGCGAGATCGAGTTCATGGCCCAGGTCTTCCAGCTGATCCGCGGCGGGCAGGACCCGGCGCTGCGCATCCGGCCCACCCTGGAAGTCCTGGCGGTGGCGGTGGAACATGGCTTGCTGCCTGCCGGCCAGGCCGAGCAACTGGCCGATGCCTACCGCTTCCTGCGCCAGCTCGAGCACCGCCTGCAGTATCGCGACGATGCCCAGACCCACCACCTGCCCACCGCCGCGGATGAGCAACTGGCCGTGGCACGCATGATGGGCTGCGCCGACTGGCCGGCTTTGCTGGAACGGCTTTCGTCGCTACAGGATCCGGTGGCGCAGCAGTTCGAAGCCACCTTCTCCGATCCCGATGAAGCCCACGCGCCTTGCGAGGCGCTGTGGCCGGCGTTGATACAGGAAGAGCAGGACGAACCGCCATGCGAGCGCCTGGCGGGTGCCGGCTTTCAGGATTGCAACGCGTTGCTCGACCGCTTGCGCGCCATTGGCGCTTCGCTGCGCTACCGGGCGTTGTCGGAGCAGAGCCGGGTGCGCTTCGACCTGCTGGTCAACCGCGCGCTCGACCTGGCTTCGCGCCAGGACGACGCCGACCGCACCATCGCGCGCTTTGTCGACTTTCTCGATGCCATCAGCCGCCGCGCGTCTTACCTGTCGCTGCTGTCGGAATACCCGCAGGCGATGGCGCGCGTGGCCGACACGCTGCACGCATCGAGCTGGGCGGCAGCCTATCTCACGCGTCATCCGCAGCTGCTCGACGAGCTGCTCGACAGCGATGCGCTGGCCGGCGCGCCCGACTGGAACGGATTCCGCAGCCGCCTGGCCGCGCGCCTCGATGCGGCCGACGGACAGATCGAAGCGCAGATGGACATCCTGCGCCGCGAGCATCATGCCGAGACCTTCCGCATCCTGCTGCAAGACCTGCAAGGCATGCTGACGGTGGAGCAGATCGCCGACCGTCTGTCGGACCTGGCCGATGCCATGCTCGACGTGACCTTGCGGGCCGTCTGGCGCCAGCTTGCCACGCGGCATGCCGAGCAGCCGCGCTTTGCCGTGATCGCCTACGGCAAGCTGGGCGGCAAGGAACTGGGCTATGCCTCGGACCTCGACATCATCTTCCTCTACGAAGACGAACACGAACGCGCGCCCGACGTCTATGCCGCCTACGCGCGCCGGCTGATCACCTGGCTGACCAGCCATACCGCTGCCGGCACGCTGTTCGACGTCGACACGCGCTTGCGCCCCAATGGCGAGGCGGGGCTGCTGGTGACCAGTTTCGAGGGCTTCCGCCGCTACCAGCAGCGCGAGGGCGACAACACGGCCTGGGTGTGGGAGCACCAGGCCCTCACGCGCGCACGTTTTTGCGCGGGAGACCCGGTGATCGGCGCGCACTTCGAAAGCCTGCGCGACGAGATCCTGCGCCAGCCGCGCGATGCCGCCACGCTGCGCGGCGAGATCACCGCCATGCGCCACAAGGTGTCCGAGGGACATCCCAACCCAAGCGGTCTGTTCGACCTCAAGCACGACCGTGGCGGGATGGTCGACATTGAGTTCACGGTGCAATACCTCGTGCTATTGCACAGCCACGACCATCCCGCGCTGACGCGCAATGCCGGCAATATTGCGCTGCTGCGCACCGCCGGCGAGCTTGGCCTGATCGATGCCACGCTGGCGCGCGAAGTGGGCGACGCGTATCGCGTATTCCGCGCGCGCCAGCACCAGTTGCGCCTGGATGGCCAGGTTCACGCGCGTGTTGCGCCGGCCGCCGTGGCGCCGCAGGCGGCGCAAGTCCGCGCGCTCTGGCAGGCGGTGTTCGGCGAGCCGGCGGAGCCCGGAAAATGAATCCACCCGTGGCCGGCGCCGCGCGCTGGCCGGCTTTGCTGGCCGCGCTGGCGGCGACTGCCGTCCTGAGCGCCGCCTTTACCTTTGTACCGTGGCTGCATGCGCAGGGACTCTATCTGCGCGACGCGGTCATGGGCCACGGCGCGGCCGGCCAGTGGTGGCGCCTGTTTACGGCGATGTGGGTCCACCTCGGCTGGCAGCACTGGCTGGCCGATCTGCTGGCTGCCGTGGGCCTGATGCTGCTGGTCGGGCGCGAGGCGCGCGCCGGCGCGATGCTGGCGGTGCTGGTTGCCTGCGGCATAGCGGTGCAAATGGCGCTGTGCCGGGTTCCCTCGGTAGGCTGGTATGGCGGATTGTCGGGCGCGCTGCACGGGTTGGCCCTTTGGGGTGGTCTGCGCCTGCTGGTTGGCAGCGGCGTGTCGCGCGTGCTTGGGGTGGTGCTTTGCCTGGGCGTGCTGGTCAAGACCTGGCTAGAGCAGTCGTGGCTCGCGCCGGTGGTATTCGACGCGCAGTGGGGCTTCGGGGTGGTGCGTATCTCGCACGCGGCCGGCACGGTGGCCGGCCTGGCGCTTTGGCTAGCGCAGGAGTGGTGGCAACGCCGTCGCGGCCAGTCAGCCGCATAGGCATGCCGAGGCAGGATACCCGGCCTCGGCACAGCGTCATTCGCTTAGCGCGGTTTCGCCGGTAGCCGGCGCCGTCCGGACCAGCTCAGCAGCAAGCCAAGTACGCACAGGCCCAGCGCGAGCGGCCACGACAGCGCACCGCCGCCACCGCCACCGCCGCCGGAGGATGTGCCAGGCGTACTGGGCGTACTGGGCGGGCTGGGTGGAGGCGGCTGGGCCACCTGCGTTGCGGCGATGACGGCGGCGTTGGCATCGAGCAGGCCTGCACCACATTTGCCGGTACCCGTGGTGGTCGTGCAAAACGTGCCTGCAGGGTGGGGGCGCGCGGAACTCTTCAGGGTGGCAAGCAGCTGGGCGGGTGTCAGCGCCGGATTGGCCGCGAGCATCAGCGCAGCCACGCCCGACACCAGCGGCGTGGCAAAGCTCGTGCCCTGGGAACTGGTGACCGTGTAATTGCCAAGCGACGTGGTGCCGTCATTGGAGAGGGTGCGGATGAAGGAATTCGCCACCGAACACGTACTGCCGTTGCTGCCCTGCACGACCTTGGAATTGCCGCAGCCACCGCCGGGCGCGCTCAGCGAGACTTGCGGTCCCACATTGGCATAGCCGGCGTTCTCGCCGTCGTTGGCGTGGGCCGTGACGGCCACCACGCCACTGCAGTCGGCAGGCGCCTCGACCGCACTGGCGCTGTTGCCGGTGGCGGCAACCACGATCACGCCGTTGGCAGCGAGGTCGTTCACGGCCTGCTGCTCGATGCTGGAGCAGGTGCCGCCGCCCAGGCTCACGTTGATCACGCGCGCGGGGGTGGGGTTGGCCGGAGCATTGGGCACGGCGAGGCCGCCGGCCCACCGCATGCCATCCACGGTGTCGGACAGCAACGCGCCGCAGCGGCCGGATACGCGCACCGGCTGGATGCGTGCGTTCCAGTCCACGCCGGCGATATTCACCCCGTTGTTGGTCAGCGCTCCCAGCGTCCCCGCCACGCGGGTGCCGTGCCAGCTATTGTTGGTGGCAGTGGTGGTTGGCGCCGATGTGCCGGGACAGGTGAATCCGCTCGGCACGCCGTCGCCAGCATCGGTAGCATCGGTGTCGCGCCCGTCGCCGTCATTGGCGATGCTGGTGTCGGTAATGAAGTCATAGCCAGGCACGATGCGCGCGGCCAGGTCCGGATGCGGCAGGTAGCCGGTATCGAGCACCGCGATCACGAGGCTGCTGCTGCCGCGGGTGCGGTCCCATGCCGGCGGCAGGTTGACGCCGCCCACCACTTGCGCGGGCGTGCCGAGGTAGGGCTGGTTGAGCGCGAATTCGGGATCGTTGGGTGCCGTGTCATGCAGGTGCAGCCAGCGGTCCGGCACCACCTCCGCGATGCGGGGATCCTGGCGCAGCCGGGCGGCGGTGGCCTCGGGGTCGGCGGCATCGCTGCCGGAGACGCTCAGCAATTGCAGGCTGCCGCCCATCTGGCGCTTGACCGCGAGCGCCACGCCGGTGTTCTGGTGAACGCTCAGCATGCGGTCGGGCTGGCCGCTGGCGGCAGCGCTGCTGCCGTCGCGCCAGCGTACGATGAAGTTGCCGCTATAGCGCGGCGCCGGGCGCGCGGCGGGGTCGGGCCCCGCGCTGGCGGCTGCCGGTGCCCCCAGCCAGAGGGCGGCGCCCAGCGCCAGCAGCAGGGCGCCGTGGCGCGCTATGCGTCTTGTGCAGCATGACCGGTACTGAAGCTGTTGCTGCATGTCTGCCATCTCCCGTTAGGCCCGCGTCGGACTGACCGCGGTGGGGCTTTCCGTGCGGAGCGCCCCGGAATCTGCAAGAGCGCGATCGCGCCGGGAACCACGGTTACAGCATTCAACCTACAACGTTCAAGTCAGGGAAACCGACTACAGAGCCTGCCCGTCCCGCCATGCCCGCAGTGCGGGCACGCCGGCTTCAGCCCGGCGGCATGTCGCGTCCCATGGGCATGGTGCGATTCGGCTTGAGCACCCGGTCCGGTTCGGCCAGCTCGATGCGGGGAGCGGCTCGCAGCGTGGCCACGGCCTGTTCCATCGTAGCATCACCGGATTGCGAAATGGCAGTGACCAGCCAGACGCCGCCCGACATCGGCCGCTTGACGACGAAACGGATCGGCCCGGAAATCGACTCCAGCAGGCGGCCGGCCTCTTCGGAGCCGGTCACCGGCGGCGCGCTGAAGCGCACCATGATGTCGCCCACGGCGCGGTCGGCGCTGATACTGCCGGCCGGCGCATAGGGGCGCTGCTGCGCCTGGCAAGCGGTGAGTGCGAGCAGTGCCAGCAGGCCGCAGGCGGCGGTGATCCGCAGCGGGCGAGCCATTGAGCGGGAGTGCGGCAGTTTGCCGGTTGACATGGGAAAGCTCCTGGATGGTTACTGGGCCGGTGCGGGACGCGGGCGATCAGCTTGCGCTCCGGCGCGAACGGCGCGTTTCCCGGGCCGTGCCGGCGGCGCCGCGCATGCCTTGCGCGAGCATTTCCTCGGCGTGCTGCACGGTGGTGGCGGTCACGGTGGTGCCGCCCAGCATGCGGGCGGTCTCGACCACGCGGCCGGCCGGGTCGAGGGCGCGGATGCGCGAGCGGGTGACCGAGCCCTTGCCTTCGGGCTGGCTGGTCTCCTTGCTGACCAGCAGGTGGGCGCCGGCCTGGGCGGCGACTTGCGGCAGGTGGGTCACGCACAGCACCTGGCGGGCGCGGCCAAGCTCCTGCAGCCGGCGGCCTACCACTTCGGCCACCGCGCCGCCGATGCCTGTATCGACCTCGTCGAAGATCAGGGTCGGGGTAGGCGCGGCCTCGCTGGTAATGACGGAGATCGCCAGGCTGATACGGGCAAGTTCGCCGCCCGAGGCCACCTTGGCGAGGGGACGCGCGCTGACGCCGGCATGGCCGGCCACCAGGAATTCGACTTGTTCCAGGCCGTGGCTTTGCCCTTCGTCGAGCGGGTGCAGCGCCACCGCGAAACTGCCGCCCGCCATGGACAGGCCTTGCATGGCGTCCGTGACGGCGGCCGACAGGCTTTCGGCCGCCACCTTGCGGGCGGCGCCTAGGTGCTGGGCGATGGTCAGGTAAGCGGCTCGGGCCGCGGCCTCGCGCGCCATCGCCTTGTTCAGGTCCTGGGCGGACTGGAGGTCGTCGAGCTGCTGGCGGCGGGCCATCAGTTCGTCGGGCAGTTGCTCAGGCGGCAGCCGGTACTTGCGCGCGGTGGTGTGCAGAGCCTGCATGCGCGCTTCCACCAGTTGAAGGCGTTCGGGGTCGAGATCGAGCCGGTCGACATAGCGGTTGAGCGAGTGAGCGGCCTCCTCGACCTGCACCAGGGCCGGGTCCAGCGCCGCCAGCACGTCGCCCAGGCCGGGATCGACGCCCGCCAGCTGGCGCAGGCGCTGTACCACGCTGTTGAGTGCCGACAGTACCGAGCCATCGGCCTCGGACAGCGCTTCCAGCGCGGCGCGGCTGCCCTCGATCAGCCCCGCGGCGTGCGACAGCCGGTTGTATTCGGCCTGGATGTCTTCCCACTCGCCAGGTTGCGGCGCCAGCTTCTCGAGTTCGCCGACCTGCCATTCGAGCCGTTCGCGCTCAAGCTGCATCTCGCGCGAGCGGTGCTCGATGGTTTCGCGCTGGCGCACGCAGGCACGCCACGAGCGCCAGGCCTCGGCTACGGCGCCCGCCTGGGCGGTAAGGCCGGCATGGGCGTCCAGCAGCAGGCGCTGGGCGTCCGGGCGCAGCAGCAACTGGTGGGCATGCTGGCCGTGGATATCGACCAGGCGGTCGCCGATGTCGCGCAACTGGCCCAGCGTGGCGGCGGCGCCATTGATAAAGGCCTTGCTGCGCCCGCCGGCGTCGACGGTCCGGCGCAGCAGCACGGTGCCATCGTCGCCGGTGAGGTCGTGTTCGGCCAACCAGTCATCGAGCCCGGCGGGGGTGGCGAAGGTGGCGCTGATGCTGGTCCGGGCGGCGCCTTCGCGGACCACGCCGGCGTCGGCGCGCTCACCCAGCACCAGGGCCAGCGCATCGATCAGGATCGACTTGCCGGCACCGGTCTCGCCGGTGAAGACGGTGAAGCCCGGGGAGAAGTCGAGGTCGAGCGTATCGACGATGACGAAATCGCGGATGGACAGGCTGCGCAGCATCGTGGGCGACGGGTCGGGGTCAGGGGCGGATTCGGTTTGGGGGCGGCGGATCTGGGCCGGATCGGTCAGGATCGGCGCGGCTCAGAGCCGGTTGTCTTCGCTCGGGTACTCGTGCCAGTGCAGCTTCTTGCGCAGCGTGGCGTAATAGTTGTAGCCGATCGGATGCAGCAGGTTGACGGTCTTGGCCGACCGGCGAACCACAATGCGGTCGCCCGGCAGCAGCGAGGTCAGTGACTGCATGTCGAAGTTGACGCTCGCGTCGCGCGCCGTGGCCACCTCGATCGAGACTTCGGCGTCATGCGGCAGGACGATCGGGCGGTTGGACAGCGCATGCGGGGCAATCGGCACCAGCACCAGCCCCGACAGGGTGGGGTGCAGGATCGGGCCGCCCGCCGACAGCGCATAGGCGGTCGAGCCGGTCGGCGTCGAGACGATCAGGCCGTCCGAACGCTGGTTGTACATGAAGTGGCCGTCCACGGAGACGGCCAGTTCGACCATGCCGGAGATGCCGGAACGGTTGACCACGACGTCATTGAAGGCCAGCGCGGAAAAGATCACGCCGTCGTCGCGTACCACCTGCGACTCCAGCAGCATGCGGGTCTCCGACTCGTAGCGGCCCGCAAGCATGTCGGGCAGCACCGAATGCACGTCTTGCAACGGGATGTCGGTCATGAAGCCGAGGCGCCCGTGGTTCACGCCGATCAGCGGCACCGGGTAGCCGGCCAGCTGGCGCGCCAGGCCCAGCAAGGTACCGTCGCCGCCGAGCACCACCGCCACATCCGCATGCTTGCCGATCTCGTCCGGCGCCAGCGCCGGATAGTCGGTCAGCCCGGTAGCCATCGCGGTTTCGCGCTCGAACACCACATCCTGGCCGTTCCTGAGGATGCAGGCGGCCAGATCCTCCAGCGGGCCCTCGATGCCGGCGGTGGCGTACCTGCCGATCAGGGCGACGGTGCGAAAGGGCGCGCGCGCGGCGCCGGGCGTGGGGAGCGAAGACATGCCGGGATTAGACCATACCGCCGCGACCATTGTCAGCAGATGGGCACCTGCGGCCGGGCCGGAACACGGATGAGCCGCCCGAACGGGGTAAACTTGCGTAAAATCGGGAACATCATGGATGAACGTGCAAAAACGCTTCTCAAAACCCTGATCGAGCGCTATATCGCCGAGGGACAACCCGTGGGCTCACGGACCTTGTCGAAGTACTCCGGGCTCGATCTGTCCCCTGCCACCATCCGCAATGTGATGTCGGATCTGGAGGAAATGGGGTTTATTGCCAGCCCGCATACCTCGGCGGGGCGCATTCCGACGCCGCGGGGTTATCGCTTGTTCGTCGACACCATGCTGACCGCCCAGCCGCTGGATGGCGCGCTCAACCTGGCTGAACTGACCGGCAAGATCCAGGGCCAGTTGCGCGGCCAGCAGCTTGGGCCGCAGCGGATGATCACCTCGGCGGCTCATACCTTGTCCAACCTGTCTCAGTTCGCCGGCGTGGTGATGACCCCGCGCCGCGCCCAGGCGTTCCGCCAGGTGGAATTCATGCGGCTCTCGGACAAGCGCATCCTGCTGATCATCGTCACGCCGGAGGGCGATGTGCAGAACCGCATCATCCAGACCGAACTGCCGTATTCCCCGTCGCAACTGGTCGAGGCGGCCAATTTCATCAACTCGCACTTTGCCGGCATGAGCTTCGACAATGTGCGTGACCACCTGCGCGGCGAACTGCAGGCGCTGCGCATGGATATGTCGCAACTGATGCAGGCCGCGGTGGAGGCGGGCAGCAACGCCATGGCCGAGGAAGAGGACGATCACGTCTTTATCTCGGGCGAGCGCAAGTTGCTCGAAGTGGAGGATCTTTCCTCCAGCATGGAAAAACTGCGCAAGCTGTTCGACGTGTTCGAGCACAAGACCGGCCTGCTCAAGCTGCTCGATGTCTCCAGCCACGCCCAGGGCGTGCAGATCTTCATCGGCGGCGAGAGCAAGCTGGTGCCGCTGGAAGACATGGCGGTCATTACCGCGCCCTACGAAGTCGACGGCCAGATCGTCGGCACGCTCGGGGTGATCGGGCCGACCCGCATGGCCTACGAGCGGGTGATCCCGATCGTCGACATCACCGCGCGCCTGTTGTCCAGCGCGCTCAGCCAGAACTAGTGTCGTCCTGGCCCGGTCTCACAGACTGCCTGTTCCGTTCATCCTGTAAGCTCGGCGAGACCTGGCGGCCGCGCGCCCTGTGCCCGCGCCGCTCCGCCACACCGGAAATTACATGACGTTTACTCCCGAGCCGGCCTATCAGCATGGCCAGGCGCCGCGTACGGCGATCCTGCTGATCAACCTCGGCACACCCGATGCGCCGACGCCTAAAGCGGTCGGCAGCTACCTCAAGCAGTTCCTGTCGGATCCGCGCGTCGTGGAGATTCCCCGCGCCGCATGGCTGCCGATCCTGTATGGCCTCATCCTGCCGCTGCGCTCGCGTGCGTCGGCGATGAAGTACGAATCTATCTGGCTGCGCGAAGCCCATATGACGGGGTCGCCGCTGCTGGTGCACACCGAGCGCCAGGCCCACGCCTTGCAGTTGTTGCTCAACCAGCATGGCCACGAAGTTACCGTGGCGTGCGCCATGCGTTATGGCAACCCCTCGATCGGCTCGGTGCTGGAGGCGCTGCGGCGCCAGGGGACCGAGCGCATCCTGCTGCTGCCCCTGTACCCGCAATATTCAGGCACTACCACCGCGACCGCCTTCGACGAGGCATTTCGTGTGCTCAAGGCGTGGCGAAACCAGCCGGAGCTGCGGCTGGTCAAGCATTTTCACGACCATCCGGCGTACATTGCGGCTTTGCACCAGCAGGTCGGGGCATACTGGGCGCAACACGGCACACCGGATTTCGCGCGTGGCGACAAGCTGATCCTGTCGTTTCACGGGGTGCCGCGCAGGACGCTGGAACTGGGCGATCCCTACCACTGCGAATGCCTGAAGACCGGGCGCCTGCTGGGCGAGGCGCTGGGTTTGCAGCCGGGGCAGTACCAGGTCACGTTCCAGTCGCGCTTCGGCAAGGCGGAGTGGCTGCAGCCCTATACCGCGCCTACCCTGCAAGAGCTAGGCAAGGTCGGTACCGGCCGGGTCGACGTGTTTTGTCCCGGCTTCCCGGCGGACTGCCTCGAAACGCTGGAAGAGATCGCCATGGAAGGGCGGTCCGAGTTCCAGGTGGCTGGCGGCAAGGTATTCCACTACATTCCTTGCCTCAACGATGCGGAAAGCTGGATCGCCGGGCTCGCGGAGATCGGATTGCAGCACCTGCAAGGCTGGCCGCTGCGGATGCCCCATCCGCATGAACTGGAAGCCCGGCGCACGCAAGCCCAGACCCGCGGTGCGGCGGCATGAGCGGCGCGGGAGTTACGGCTTGGAGGTGAAGGTATGAACGTATCTTTTGAGGCCGATGCCCGCCTGCGCATCGACAAATGGCTGTGGTGCGCGCGATTCTTCAAGACGCGCTCGCTGGCAGCCGAGGCGGTGGAGCGGGGCAAGGTCCAGGTCAATGGCCAGGCCTGCAAGAATTCGCGCGAGGTCAAGCCGGGCGACACGGTCGTACTGGAGGCGCACCAGCAACGCTGGGAAGTGGTGGTAAAGGGCGTTGCGGGAGCCCGCGGTCCGGCAACCGTCGCCCAGACACTCTATGCGGAAACCGAGGCCAGCGAGGCGCGCCGGCGCCAAGACGCGGAGAACAGGCGGCTCAACGATGAACCGGCGTCGCGCTTGCAGGGCCGGCCGACCAAGCGCGACCGGCGCCAGATCGATGGCGTCATGGGGTGAGGAGGGCAGCCGCGTGGGCGGTCGCCCGGACTCACCTGGCTGGGTCAGCGAACGTAGGGGATGATGTAGTGCTTGAAAACCGCCTTGCCGCTGCCGTACTCGGTGTCTCGCGGCGTGAACGCGCCGGAAAGGCAGATAAAGGCTGTCATCACCGATAATGCGGCGAGTAGGAAGACCGTCAGAACAGGTAGCTTATGCATGGCTAACCTTTCGAGAGTGGCCCGACGTGTGATGCATCTTCGACCCCGTTATTTTTGTCATTTTTATACGTTTTCATCTTAGGGGGTGCGCTGCTGCAAAGCAATATGGCCCCTATTTCCACACGCCTCTCTTTGTAACCTTGTGTTTCACCGCACCGTCCCGGTGCGCCCTTGAAAAACAGACGCTTGCCACCAACTGCAGGCTACATTTGCCGATTGACCACCCGGCGGCCTGCGACCAGGCAGGCCGCGTCCTTGTATTGATACGGATCGACATGGAAGAACAGAAGCAGACGCCACCCACCACGCCGCCGCTCACGCCCGCCAGCGAGGAGCTGAACACCGCCCCGGCCGGCCAGGCCGAGAACGCCGCTGGCGACGTGGCGGCCCAGTTGGCCGCGCTTGAAGCCAAGGCCAAGGAGCACTACGACATGTTCCTGCGGGCAACTGCCGAGGGCGAGAACATCCGCCGCCGCGCCCAGGACGATGTCACCAAGGCGCATAAATTCGCCATCGAAAGCTTCGCCGATTACCTGCTGCCCGTGATGGACAGCCTGCAGGCCGCGCTGGCCGATGGCTCAGGCGATATCGCCAAGCTGCGCGAAGGGGTCGAATTGACAGCGCGCCAGCTCCTTAGCGCCTTCGAGAAGGGCAAGATCGTCGAACTGAACCCGGTCGGCGAGAAATTCGACCCGCACCGCCACCAGGCCATTTCCATGGTGCCCGCGCCGCAGGAACCCAACACCGTGGTCACGGTACTGCAGCGTGGCTACATGATCGCAGACCGCGTACTGCGTCCGGCACTGGTAACGGTGGCGGCGCCCAAGTAAGCGCAACGCCTCGGCTGTCCGCCCATTTGGCCGGCACAAGCAACGCCCGGTGCCGCTGGCCCGGGCGTTTTTCATTGCAGGAGAAGCTTATGTCCATCAAGCCAGACAATACCGCCGCACCCGGCGCCGCTGCCGGCGCGGCGGCGCACCTGGATCACCGCGCCTTCGATGCATTTGGCATGCGCGAAGTAGCGAGTGAAGACATTGATGCGGCCATTGCCGCTGCCGGCGACGCGCTCGTTTGTGTGTTTTTCTGGGGCGTGGACTGCTTTAACTGCGAGATGGCGAAGAAAGGCATGCTGGCGAATCCCGAGCCGGTGCATGCCCTCGAACTGCACTGGCTGCACGCCAACGTCTATGCGCATCCCGAGTTGGGCAAGCGCTTCGGCCTGCATGGCATTCCCGTGTTCATGTTCTTTCACAAAGGCAAGAAGCTGGGCCGGGCCACCGGATGGCACGGGCAAGGCCAGTTTGCAGCGGCCGTAGCCAACGCCCGCCTGAAGGCCAGCGGCAAGCCGCTGGCGGGCTGAACGCGACCCGGGCCGTTGCGGACGGCGGCTCAGCGCGACAGTGCGTACCCTAGCCGGAATTGCCACGGCAGCTTGCGATTGTAGTCCAGCAAGCTCTCGCCGTAGCCGACAAAGTAGCCGGCCATCAGATATCCCGCCGTGCCCGGGATCAGGCGTGCCAGCGGGTAAGTCACCGCCGCGTCGACGCTGCCGTAGTACTTCTGCGTGCCCTTGCGCAGGGTGGCGGCAAATTCCCATGAGTCGGGCTTGCCGTAGGCCAGCTTCAGATCCATGTAGCCACGGTAGCTGGCGATGTCCGGGTTGTCGTTCTTCTCGACGTAGTAATACAGCTTGGGCGAGATGCTCCAGTGCCAGTTGGTCAGGTCGCCCAGGTAGAAAGTGGGTTTGACGAACACGGTATTGATGCTGCGCGACTGGTCGCCATCACGGCCATTCGACTCGTGCTCCACGCCCGTTGCCAGCGAGAGCCGGCTGATGGCGCGGTTGTGCACGCCAGTGTCCGAGAGGTAATAGAACAGGCTCGGCCGATAGTTAGTGTCGCGGAAGGGGCGCGAATCGCCTGACAGATCCCACAGCGAAAACTGCGTGTAGCCGAAGTACAGGTTTTCGAGCAGGCCGCGCGAAGCCGGGTTCTCGCCCTGGTAGATGCGGAACTTGAAGCTGAACTGGAACTTCGCATTGGCGCCGTCGTGCGCACCCAGGATGAAATACATCGGGTCATTGAAGGTGAGCCGTCCCTGGTCGCGGAGGTCCGGCTGGACCGGCGCTGCCTGGCTGGCAGAAGCCACCGGAACTACCGGGACCACGGGGCTAGCGCCACTGGCGCTTGCCTCCGGTGCGGTTCCCGCTGGCGGTGTATTCGCGACCTGGGCCACGGGCGGATCATCTGCGCGCGGTGCGCGATTGAGCGTGACGAGAACCGGGGCGGCATCGATGTCAACCGGATCCAGCCGCACCAGGCCGCGCAAGTTGGGTGGCAGTTCCGCGCCATATTCGATGGTGCGGTACTCTCCCTTGCGCAGTTTGATGGTCGACGGGCCGGCGGTGACGCGCCGCATGCCAAGCCGCACAGGTGCCTGCAGGTCCGCCGAAGCCATGACCTCAAGGGTTTCGGACACGAGGAAACTGCGGTTGGCGCTATTGGCGCTCAGCAGCAAGGTCAGGGTCAGTGGCTTGGTGCCATCGACCACCTTTGGCGGTTGCAGCAAGGCGATGGCGGCGTGGCTGGACAAAGGCCAACCGGCCGCGATGGAGATAGCCAGCAGGAGAGCGGGCCTCGCGCCGGGGAGGCGCCGGATGGGCGCGCCGGCACCCGCCTCCGGCTTGGACGTACTAGGTGGCATTGAGATCTGTGCGCCGCATTTACCGGAGGAGGTGATGCATGCGCTGCGTGATATTGCGACGCGGTAAAGCCTATCATGCTCCGCATCACAACTTTGTGATCATTTGTACGCAGCCCACGTGTGTGCGATCCCGCGCCTCAGCGGCTGGCGCGGCGCTGGATCGATGCGATGTATTGCTCGCCGTCGGGCGGCATGCCTGTGCGTTGCGCCTGCCAGAGCATTTCGCCCAGGCACTCCATCACCTGGTGCTGCGCCTCGTGGGGCGAATCCAGGCGCTGGGTCAGGGACTCATAGGCCCGGCGGATGCCAGGAGGCTGGTCGATGGAAACCTGCTCGGAGATGGACAGGTGCATGGCCAGGTGCAGGAAGGGGTTCGTCTGGCCGGCTTCAGGCGTGTAATCCTGGGTCAGCGCGCCTTCCGTGTCGGTGAGCAGGCTGTGATACTCGGGGTGCTCGCCGATCCAGTCGACTGCAATGACTTCGAGCGGCGTCAGGACATTGCCTGCGCGCTGCTTTTGCCATGCTTCGCAGAAAAAACGGCGGACTTCTTCGCGGGAGGGATTGAACATGATGCCGGTATTGTAAACGAGCTCTCCCATCGCTGCAGCGCAGTTCGGCCGCCAGAGCGCTGCCCGAATCGGACCGCCAGCTACTAGAATGCGGCGTTGCCCGGTGTCGCCGGGCGTGTCCTCGACCGCGCACCGCCATGTCTGTTTCCCGATCTTCCGCCACCGCTGGCCACCAGCCCGTCCGCAACGCCCGCGAGCAATTCGCCGGCGTGCTGCTGATCGCCCTGTCGGCCAGCGCCTTTGGTGCCATGGCGATCTTCGCGCGATTCGCCTACGAGGCCGGCACTGACGTCTACGGCTTGCTTGCGGTGCGCTTCGTGCTGGCGGCCGGCGCGCTGGCGCTGGCGATGCGCCTGCGCGGGGTTGGCATGCCGGGCTGGCGCAAGGTACTCGCGCTGGCCGCCATGGGCGGCATTGGCTATGTCGGGCAGTCGTTCTGCTTCTTTACCGCGCTCAACCATGCCCAGGCCAGCCTGGTGGCCTTGCTGCTTTACCTGTATCCGCTCTTTGTCACCATCCTCGCCGCCGTTTTCCTCAAGGAGCGCCTGAGCATGGCGTCCGTGATCGCGCTTGTGTTGTGCTCGGTCGGGGCGGGGCTGACCGTGGGCGGCGGCCAGGGCTCGGCGCTCGGCATTGCGCTGGGCCTGGCCTCGGCCGCGATCTACTCGGTCTACATCATCGTGGGCGCGCGCATTACGGCGGGCGTCAACCCGCTGGCGACCACTACCGTGGTGTGCAGCGCCGCGGCCGTGGTTTATGTCGTGGTGGGCCTGGTGCGTACCGGGGCGGGCGTGCCGCCTCAGTTCCCACAGAGCTTCGCGGGCTGGCTGGCGTTGCTGGCGATCGCATTGTTGTCGACCGTCCTGGCCATCCTGGCCTTTTTCGCTGGCCTGCAGCGGCTCGGTGCGGCACGGGCTTCGATGCTGTCCACGCTGGAACCCGTGGTGACAGTGGTGCTGGCCGCACTTCTGCTGGGGGAGCACGTCGGGCTGACGCAGGCGCTGGGCGGCGGGCTGATCCTGGCGGGTGTGTTGTGGCTGACGCGCAAGGGTGCCGGCGGCCAGGTTGTGCAACAGAATTGAACCCTTTGCTCAAATCGCCTGGGGGGAGGAGTGCGGCGATTTCGATACAATCCGGCTCTCACTTCTTGTTCAGGAACCGAACGCATGAAATCGATCGATCAGGCCGCTATCGCCCAGCTGTTCACCGAAGCCCGCACCCACAATGTGTGGCAAGACCGCAAGGTGGACGATGCCGCGCTCCATCAGATCTATGACGCGATGAAGTTTGGCCCGACCGCGGCAAACGGTTCGCCGGCACGCATCGTCTTCGTCAAGAGTGCCGCCGAGAAGGCGCGCCTGGTCGAATGCGTTTCCGCCGGCAACGTCGAGAAAACGCGCTCGGCGCCGGTTACCGCGATCGTTGCTTTCGATAACGACTTCCATGACCAGTTGCCCAAGCTGTTCCCGCACGCCGATGCCCGCTCGTGGTATGCCGGCCAGCCGGAGAAGATTGCCCGTGACGCGCTGATGAACAGCTCGCTGCAAGGCGGCTATTTCATCCTGGCCGCGCGTGCCCTTGGCCTGGATTGCGGTCCGATGGCCGGCTTCGATGCCGCGAAGCTCAATGCGGCCTTCTTCCCCGATGGCAAGTGGTCGGTCAATTTCCTGGTGAACCTGGGTTATGGCGAGGCCGACAAGCTGTTCCCGCGCAGCCCGCGCCTGTCGTTCGACGAAGCCTGCCGCATCGTTTGACCGGCCGCGCCTTCGCGGCGCCCACGGTTCAAGAAAAGACCCGCTTCGTGCGGGTCTTTTCTTGCCTGCCCGGCGCGCTCGCACTTAAATGCGCGGCGCCTCGGTCTTCTCGCGGTATTCGCAGAGCGGCTCGATCGCGCAGTGCCAGCATTCGGGTTTGCGTGCCTTGCACACATAGCGGCCATGCAGGATCAGCCAGTGGTGCGCATCGTGCAGGAATTCTTGCGGGACGACTTTGAGCAGCTTCTGCTCGACCACCTGCACGTTCTTGCCGGGCGCCAGCCCGGTGCGGTTGGCAACGCGGAAAATATGCGTGTCGACCGCGATGGTGGCCTCGCCGAAGGCGGTGTTGAGCACTACGTTGGCGGTCTTGCGGCCCACGCCCGGCAGGGCTTCTAGCGCGGCGCGGTCGCGCGGCACCTGGCCGTCGTGCTGCTCCACCAGGATGCGGCAGGTGGCGATGACATGCTTGGCCTTGGTCTTGTACAGGCCGATGGTCTTGATGTATTCGATCAGCCCTTCCTCGCCCAGGTCCAGCATCTGCTGCGGGCTGTGCGCCACCGGGTACAGCTTGCGCGTTGCCTTGTTCACGCCTACGTCGGTGGCCTGCGCGGACAGCAGCACCGCGATCAGCAGCTCGAACGGCGAGCTGTACTCCAGCTCGGTGGTGGGGGTCGGGTTGACTTCGCGCAGTGTCTCGAACAAGGCGCGGCACTTGGCTGCGTTCATTGGTCCTTGGTGGCTGGGTTGGCGCCGGACGTGGCGCCAGGATCGGCCTGTCCTGGCTCGCCCAGACCCGCTTTGGCCCGGCGGGCTTCGGCTGCATCGATCTGCGCCTGCACGGCAGGGGAGACGTTTTCAGTATTACGCGGCTTGACGGCTTGCTGCTTCAGGCGCGCACGTTCGATGGCGGCCTGGATGATGGCCTGCTTGCGCGCCTGCGCCGCCCGTTCCTCCTCGCTCTGCGCGGTCTCGGCCTGCAGCGCTTCCAGCTTGGCGGCTGCCTTGGCCGCGAGGCGCGCATCGTTCTCCTCGCGCTCGCGCACCAGCCGAGAGCGGCGCTCCATATAGCGCGCGTGGGCTTCGTCAGCTTGTTCCTGCGACCATGCGGCCCACCCGGTGCGTTCGGCGGTGACGGGAACCATGGCGATGCAGTCAACGGGGCAAGGTGCCACGCAGAGATCGCAACCGGTGCACCAGTCTTCCAGCACCGTATGCATCTGCTTGGGCGCACCGACGATGGCATCGACCGGGCAGGCCTGGATGCACAGCGTGCAGCCAATGCACAGCGCTTCGTCGATCACCGCCACTGCGCGGGCCTGTTCCATGCCGCGCTCAGGGTCCAGCGGCAGCACCGGGGTGCCCAGCAGAGCCGACAAGCGGCGGATGCCCTCGGCCCCGCCCGGCGGGCAACGGTTGCAGGCCGCGTCGCCCGCTGCCATGGCTTCGGCATAGGGGCGGCAACCATCGAAGCCGCACTTGGTGCACTGGGTCTGCGGCAGCAGGGCTTCGAGGCGATCGGCGAGGGTCGGGCGGTTGGCAGTCACGAATATTCTGGGGTTTGCGGGGACAGCTAGGCGCCGCTCTCTCTTTCTTGCCCGGCGGGCAGGCCGGCTGGAACGGGTGCGCGGCAGGGATTATCCCCGATTTCGCCGCAGTGCAGAAACGCGAGATGATGCGCCCTTTGCCGGGGCCGCTGCGCGCAAGTTGCCCTGTGCCATAATCCGCGCAACGATTCACCAGCCGTCGCATGCGAAACGAAACCAGAACCAAGCGGGACCCCGAAGGAACGCGCCGCCGCATCCTGGATGCGGCCACCGAGGAATTTGCCAAGGGTGGACTGGCCGGCGCACGCGTCGACCAGATCGCGCGCCGCGCCGAGACCAACGAGCGCATGCTGTATTACTACTATGGCAGCAAGGAAGGCTTGTTCCTGGCCGTCCTGGAAAAACAATATGCGGAGTTTCGTGCCGCGGAGGAGCAACTGCATATCGTCGAGGAAGACCCGGTGGCCGCCGTGCGCACCCTGGCCCGCTTCGTGTGGGACTGGTACTACCGCAATCCGGAGTTCATCCGCCTGGTCAACAGCGAGAATCTTCACGAGGCCCGCCACCTGAAGAAGTCCACGCAGCTGCACCAGTTGATCAACCCGGTGGTCAATGTGCTTGCCGATATCGTCAAGCGGGGGCAGAAGAAGGGCGTGTTCCGCGACAATGTTGACGTTTCGCAGCTCTACCTGACCATTTCGGCCCTCGGTTACTACGTGCTTTCCAACCGTTACACCATCAGCGCCGTGATCGGGCGCGATGTGGCGGCCCAGGACGAGCACGAGCGTTTCGCCGAGTTGCACACCGATATGTTGCTTTCCTATCTGGAACGCCGCTGAACTTTGCCGCCGCGAGAGCCCATGAAAAACGCCCGCTTGCGCGGGCGTTTTTCATGGATGGCAGCCGTGGCTCAATGGTGCTTGAGCACGAAGTTGCGCAACTCCGGATAGATCTCCTGGCGCCAGCGGCGGCCGGAGAATATCCCGTAGTGACCGCACTTGGCAGCCGTGATGTGCTGCTTGCGATCCTTGGGAATCCCGGCGCAAAGTTCGTGCGCCGCCGCCGTCTGGCCGGCGCCCGAGATGTCGTCCAGTTCGCCTTCGATGGTCAGCAGCGCCGTGCCCTTGATGTCCTGCGGACGGACCGGCTTGCCTTCGATTTCCCACGTGCCATTGGCAAGACGGAATTCCTGGAACACCTCGCGGATGGTGTCGAGGTAGTACTCGGCGTCCATGTCGAGCACGGCGTTGTACTCGTCATAGAAGCGCACATGGGCTTCCGCATCGTCGGCATCGCCTTCGACCAGGTTCAGGTAATAGTCGTAGTGCGAGGACAGATGGCGGTCCGGGTTCATCGCGACAAAGCCGGCATGCTGCAGGAAGCCCGGATACACCTTGCGGCCGTGGCCAGGGTAATTCGCAGGTACCGTGTAGATCACATTATTCTCGAACCACTCGAACGACTTGTTGGTCGCCAGCGAATTCACCGCGGTCGGGCTGCGCCGCGCATCGATCGGGCCGCCCATCATGGTCATGGTCTTGGGCGTCTTCTCGCCGGCCGAGGCCAGCAGGGAGATGGCCGCGAGCACCGGCACCGTAGGCTGGCACACCGAAATCACATGCAGGTTTTCCGCGCCGATGTGGCGGATGAATTCCTGGATGTAATGGATGTAGTCGGCCAAGCGGAAGCGGCCGTCCTCGACCGGCACCATGCGGGCATCGATCCAGTCGGTCACATAGACCTTGTGATCCTGCAGCAGGGTTTTCACCGTGTCGCGCAGCAGCGTGGAATGGTGGCCCGACAGGGGCGCGCATACCAGTACGACCGGCTCATCCTTGAGCAGCTTGATGGTCTCGGGGTCGTCCGCATAGCGCTTGAAGCGCACCAGTTTGCAGAAGGGCTTTTCGATGATGGTCTGTTCGACGATCGGGATGTCCCTGCCGTTGGAGCGTACCGACTTGATATCGAAGCCCGGCTTCTCGTATTCCTTGCCGAGCCGGTAAAGCAGTTCGTAGCCGGCGGCCAGTCGCGTGGCGCCTGGCACCAGGGACATCGGGCTCAGGGGATTGGTGAAGGTCTTGGCTGTAGCCTGCGCCCACGCGGTAAGTGGGTGCAGCATCGAGCGCTGGAATTCGTGCAGCTGGTAAAGCATGACGGGTCCCTATCAGGCTGGGGGCGAAGCTGGAATTCAACGCCTTGATATTACGAATGCAGCAAACACAGAATTGCTAATGTGTTACCGATTATGCTCGTTATCGAACGATCGTGCGATGCAGCATATACCCTAAGGTACGCTTGCATCGGAAAAAGACAAGAGGACAAACGCTGTACTTCTGGCTGACAAATCCAAAAAAATGTAAAAAGATGCGGCCAGACGTGGAAAAGGCGACCGAAGTCGCCTTTCCGTCCACTTTACACGTGTACCGTTACAGCACGGCGGCGATGGCGTCGACCACCGCGTCGATGTTGCGGCTGTTGAGCGCTGCTACACAGATGCGGCCGGTGCCCACGGCGTAGATGCCATGCTCGTTGCGCAGGAGGTCCACTTGCGCCGAGTTCAGGCCCGAGTACGAGAACATGCCGCGCTGGGCCTTGACGAACGAGAAGTCGCCCGGCACGCCCTTGGCGGCCAGCTTGTCCACCAGCGCATGGCGCATCAGCTTGATGCGGTCACGCATTTCGCCCAGCTCCTGYTCCCACATGGCGCGCAGCTCGGGGCTGTTCAGCACGGTGGCGACCACGGTGCCGCCATGGGTCGGCGGGTTGGAGTAGTTGGTGCGGATGACGCGCTTGACCTGCGACATCACGCGCTGGGCTTCTTCCTTGCCCGTGGTGACGATCGACAGCGCGCCCACGCGCTCGCCGTACAGCGAGAAGCTCTTCGAGAACGAGCTCGAGACGAAGAACGGCAGGCCGGATTCGGCGAACAGGCGCACTGCAGCGCCGTCCGGGTCGATGCCATCGGCGAAGCCCTGGTAGGCCATGTCGAGGAACGGGATCAGGTTGCGTTCCTTGATCAGTTCCACCACTTGCTTCCATTGCTCGGGCGAGAGGTCGACACCGGTCGGGTTGTGGCAGCAGGCGTGCAGCACGACGATGGTGTTGGCCGCGTACGACTTCAGCGATTCCACCATGCCGGCGAAATTCAGGCCGTGGCTGGGGGCGTCGTAATAGGTGTAGTTGATCACGGGGAAGCCGGCTGCCTCGAACAGGGCGCGGTGGTTTTCCCAGCTCGGGTCGCTGATGGCGACCTTGGCGTCCGGATACAGGCGCTTGAGGAAGTCGGCGCCGATCTTGAGCGCGCCAGTGCCGCCGAGTGCCTGGGCCGTCACTACGCGACCTTCGGTGATCAGCGGCGATTCCTTGCCGAACAGCAGGGTCTGCACGGCCTGGTCGTAGGCGGCGATGCCTTCGATCGGCAGGTAGCCGCGCGGAGTGGCGGTGGTCAGGCGGGCCTTCTCGGCTTCCTGCACGGCGCGCAGCAGAGGGATTTTCCCTTCGTCGGTGAAGTACACGCCAACACCCAGATTGACCTTGGTCGCACGGGTATCGGCATTGAAGGCTTCATTCAGGCCCAGGATCGGGTCGCGCGGGGCCATCTCGACGGCAGAAAACAAACTCATTTGGGATCTCGTGGTCAACTATGTAACAAAACGGGAAGGCGTAGAATGCTCCGGACTGCGCTCGGGAGTGCGGGCGGCCCCCATCTTGATACCTGGCCGCCAACCCCAAGATTCTAGCGTATCTGCCCGTTTTCCTGAGGTTTTCCCCTACCAGCCTATGTCGAATCTCGTTGAAGTCGCACCCGCGCTGGATGAAGAGAAGTTCGCGACCTTTCCCGGTTCGCCGTTCCAGCTTTACCAGCCTTATCTGCCGGCTGGCGACCAGCCCGAGGCGATCCGCCAGCTGGTCGAGGGGGTGGAGGATGGCCTGTCCTACCAGACCCTGCTGGGGGTGACCGGTTCGGGCAAGACCTTCACCATGGCCAATGTGATTGCCCGCATGGGGCGTCCGGCCATCGTGTTCGCGCCCAACAAGACGCTGGCCGCGCAGCTGTATTCCGAGTTCCGCGAGTTCTTCCCGCGCAATGCCGTGGAGTACTTCGTCAGCTATTACGATTACTACCAGCCCGAAGCCTACGTGCCGCAGCGCGACCTGTTCATCGAGAAGGATTCCTCGATCAACGAGCATATCGAGCAGATGCGGCTGTCGGCCACAAAGAGCCTGCTGGAACGGCGCGACACCATCATCGTGGCCAGCGTCTCCGCCATCTACGGTATCGGCAATCCGTCCGAGTACCACAAGATGATCCTGACGCTGCGCACGGGCGACAAGATCAGCCAGCGCGATGTGATTGCGCGCCTGATCGCCATGCAGTACACCCGCAACGAGACCGATTTCCAGCGCGGCACCTTCCGCGTGCGAGGCGATACGCTGGATATCTTTCCGGCCGAGCATGCCGAGCTAGCGGTGCGTGTCGACATGTTCGACGACGAGATCGATTCGCTGCAGTTCTTCGATCCGCTGACCGGGCGCGTGCGCCAGAAGATCCCGCGTTTCACGGTCTATCCGTCAAGCCACTATGTGACTCCGCGCGAAACGGTGCTGCGGGCGATCGAGGATATCAAGGTCGAACTGCGCGAGCGCCTGGACTTCTTCTACAAGGAGAACAAGCTGGTGGAGGCGCAACGGCTGGAGCAGCGCTCCCGCTTCGACCTGGAAATGCTGTCCGAGCTGGGTTTCTGCAAGGGCATCGAGAACTATTCGCGCCACCTGTCGGGCGYAAGGCCGGGCGACCCGCCGCCCACGCTGGTCGACTACCTGCCGTCCGATGCGTTGATGTTCCTGGATGAGTCGCACGTGCTGATGGGTCAGTTCAACGGCATGTACAACGGCGACAGGGCGCGCAAGACCACCCTGGTCGACTATGGCTTCCGGCTGCCCTCCGCGCTGGACAACCGTCCGCTGAAGTTCGCGGAGTTCGAGGGCAAGATGCGGCAGGTCATGTTTGTCTCGGCCACGCCGTCCAACTACGAGAACGAGCATGCGGGGCAGGTGGTGGAGCAGGTGGTACGGCCCACAGGGCTGGTCGATCCGATCATCCACGTGCGTCCGGCGACCACGCAGGTCGACGATCTGCTGTCCGAGATCCACCAGAAGGTATCCGTCGGAGAGCGCGTGCTGGTGACCACGCTCACCAAGCGCATGGCCGAGCAGCTCACGGAGTTCCTGACCGAGAACGGCGTCAAGGTCCGCTACCTGCACTCGGACATCGATACCGTGGAGCGCGTGGAGATCATCCGCGATCTGCGGCTGGGCACCTTCGATGTGCTGGTCGGCATCAACCTGCTGCGCGAGGGCCTGGATATCCCGGAAGTCTCGCTGGTGGCCATTCTCGACGCGGACAAGGAAGGCTTCCTGCGGGCCGAGCGTTCGCTGATCCAGACCATCGGCCGCGCTGCCCGTAACGTGAACGGCACCGCCATTCTCTATGCCGACCGGATGACCGATTCGATGAAGCGGGCAATCGGCGAGACCGAGCGGCGGCGAGCCAAGCAGGTTGCCTTCAACGAAGCCAACGGCATCGTGCCGCGCGGCGTCGTCAAGCGTATCAAGGACATCATCGACGGGGTCTACGACCCGGGCGAGGTGAAGGCGGAACTGCTGGCCGCGGAAGAGCGCGCCAAGTACGAAGACATGAGCGAGAAGCAGGTCGCGAAGGAGATCAAGCGGCTGGAAAAGCAAATGTTCGAGCACGCCAAGAATCTCGAGTTCGAAAAGGCCGGGCAGGTGCGCGACCAGTTGGCCAAGCTCAAGCGGCAGGTATTCGGCGCCAGCGGCGACGGGGAGCACTTGCCGCCGGCCGCGGCCGCGTCCTGAGGGCGCTCGCCCCTGTGGCATGCGGGCGCTGGCCTTGCTACCGTCTATAGTTGGAATCCCGGACGGTAGTGAGGAGACTGCTCATGGTCAAGTTCGCTCTGTGGGTTCCGCTGCACGCGAAGCCCGGCAAGGAAAAGGAAATAGAGGAACTCCTGCTTGGCGGCCTGCCGCTGGTGCAGGAGGAAACCGGCACCACTGCATGGTTCGCGCTTCGCCTCGGGCCGTCCATGTACGGCATCTTCGATGCGTTCCCCGATGAGGCCGGGCGCCAGGCCCATCTCTCGGGCAAGGTCGCGGCAGCCTTGATGGCGAAGGCCCCCGACCTGTTCGCCAAGCCGCCTTCCATCGAGAAGCTGGACGTGCTGGCGGCCAAGCTGCCCTGAGTCGCACTGTCGCCGGCCAGTCCTTCGGGCTGGCCGGCCCGCGCGGCTGCAAAGGCAGGCGAGGGGCGTGGCCTAGCCCTTTGGGGGGAGCGATCGCAGGCGCTTATTGACTTCCAGCAGGGTTTCGCACGCATCGGCATCAGCGTCGTGGCGCTTGCCGATGAAATCCACGATGGCGCGCAGCGGTTCGCGCTGCGCAGCGCACGCCGTGCCCGGCCCCGGAACCAGCGCCGGGCATGCCGAGCCGATTTCATCCTCCAGGCTGCGCCGGACCACGGTGAGCAGGTTTTCACAACCTGAATCTGGGGTGGCACCCACGGCAGGTTCGGCGGCGCCCGCTAGGCTTGCGCAAAGCAAGATGGGCGATATCAGGAGATGGCTAGGGCGGATATTCACTACGCGATTATGAGCGGGTGACGACTTTGCGTCAGCTAATTTGCCACAATGCAGCGGGCCGGGTGGCTTGATTGCAATCGCGGTCCTTCGCTTCTCGCCGCCCTCAGCGCTTTTTTCGACTTCGAACCGCAACCGCGGCGCCTCTTGATCGTGGCGGTTCGCGTAGGCGGCAGCGGGTAGAATTCGGCTTGCAAAATTCGTGAAGGACTGCCACGGCTGCCCAAGGCGTGCTGCAGGCGATTGATTTCATCGGGACGTATCAGCGGCCTGGCTGCACTTTCGCTTCCTGAATGAACCTCAGGTATCTGATTCCTATGAAGAAATACGMCATTCTCATGTGCTGTATGGGCAATATTTGCCGCTCGCCAACGGCTGAAGGCGTGATGCGCGCCAAACTGGAATCGGCGGGGCTGGCCGATCTGGTCGAGCTGGATTCGGCGGGCACGCATGGCTACCACGTCGGGCGGGCGCCGGATGCGCGCTCGCAGCGCCATGCGCTGGCCCGTGGCTACGATCTCTCCGCGCAACGCGCGCGGCTGGCGGTGGTGCAGGATTTCGCGCGTTTCGACCTGCTATTGGCCATGGACCATGACAACCTGGCGGCTCTGCGCGCAATCAGCCCGCCTGGCAGTCAGGACAAGTTGCGCTTGTTGATGAGCTTCGCCAGCCGCCACGCCGCGGATGAAGTGCCGGATCCCTATTATGGCGAGGGCGACGGCTTCGAACGCGTGCTCGATTACGTGGAGGACGCCTGCGATGGCGTGGTCGCCATGCTGCTCGCAAAGAGGCTGGACGGCGCGGCCTGACCGGCGGCGCGAACCTTCCGGCCGTTGTTTAATTTTCATGAGGTTTCATGTTTCGTTCCCTGTTCCGCAAATGGCGCGAATCGCGCAATGCCAGCCTGCAACTCGACGCAATCCTGGCGGCCGCGGACCCGGAGGCACCGCTGGCGGACCGTAACAGCTGGCTGATCGAACTGGGCTACTGGATCCGGCGCGACGGGCTGCCTGGCGCCGAAGGCATGGCGGCCGACAAGAGCCGCCGCGAGCACGTTCGGCTGCGCTACCTGCTGCAGGTGCTTGGCCGCAACCCGGAAGTGGCGGGGCGCTTTGCCAGCATGGTGCGCTCGCTGGTGCGCGACAACGATCCCACTACCTTGCTTTGCGATACCGGCGTGGCGTCTCACCCGGGCTTCTGGAGCGAGGTGCTCGATCGGCTACAGGCGCGCTTCCTGCCACCGCCGCCCAATCGCGGCGATCTGGCGAGCCTGTTTGCGCTGCTGTTTATCGACGGCAACGATGCCGACTGGGTCGAGGCGCTGGACGCCGAGTTGCTCGAGGGGCTGACTGCCGTGTTGCGCGCGGACGACCCGGAGGCAGCGGGCGATGCCGCCGCGGTGCCGGAATGGGATCGTTTTGATCGCACGCTGGCCACCAGCATCCAGGTACTGGTGAGCCAGGTTCGCGCCACGGGGCTGAGCCAGGCGATCCGCTCGCGCCTCAGTGGCAAGGTGCAGGACACGCCGTTCTTCCGCCTGGGCAGCGCCGCCGAGGCCTTGTGCGAGGAAGGGGCTGCGCAGCACGGTGGCGAGGCGTTCGCGCACCGCCTCAACTATTTCCGTGCACTACTTGACGGCTGCCACCAGGCGGCCCAGCGTGTGTACGACGATCTCGAAGAGAATGGCGTGTCTGTGGAGGTCGTGTTCCAGATCGAGCGCATGAAAGTGCGGCTTGCGCGCATCGAGCTGTTGCTGGCAACCTGGGTCGAGCCGCAGCGGCGCGACCGGCATGCCCATCTGATTGCGGCGTTGATTCGTTCCACCCAGGCGCGCCGCAGCATCGTCCATCTGGCCGGCACTTCGTTCTCGCAACTGGCGCGCAAGGTGGTGGAGCGCTCTGCCGAAACCGGCGAGCATTACATCACGCGCGACCGCCGCGAGTACCGCGATCTGATGCGGGCCGCGGCCGGCGGCGGCCTGATCACCGTGGGCACGGTCTATCTCAAGTTTCTGATCTACGGACTGCACCTGGACAAGTTCATCGAGGGCCTGCTTGCCTCGCTCAACTATGCGGGCAGCTTCCTGGTGATTCACTTCGCGCATTTCACGCTGGCCACCAAGCAGCCGGCGATGACCGGCCCGGCGCTGGCGCACCGGCTCGACGCGGTCGGCAGGCCAGAGGGCCGGGAGATCTTTGTCGATGACACCATCGCGATGATTCGCTCGAACGCCGCGGCGATTTTCGGCAACCTCGCGGCAGTGTTTCCGGTCGCGCTGGCCATCCAGTGGCTGGCCAATCGCTTCCTGGGTGCCAACCTGATCACACCGGCGAAGGCGATCGCCACCATTGAGTCCTTCTCCATTCTCGGTCCCACGCCTGTCTATGCCATCTTCACCGGCGTGCTGCTGTGGCTGTCCAGTCTGGTGGCAGGCTGGGCCGACAACTGGTTCGCGCTGCACAAGGTGCACGACGTGATGGCGTATAACCGCCGCCTGCGCTATGTGCTGGGCGTGCAGGGTGCGGCGCGCATGGCGGATTTCTGGAAGCGCAATATGTCGGGGGTCGCGGCCAATGTCTCGCTTGGCCTGCTGCTCGGTCTGGGGCCGGAGATCCTCAGCTTCTTCGGTCCGCATATGGAGGTGCGCCACGTCACGTTGTCGACCGGGGCGGTAGGCACCTCGATTGGCGTGCTGGGTCTCGGCGTGCTGAAAATGCCTTCGTTCTGGCTGGCGGTGGCGGGCATTGCGCTGATGGGTTTGCTCAATGTGGCAGTGAGTTTCGCCCTGGCCTTCAATATGGCGTTGCGCTCACGCAGCCTGCGTCGGGTAGACCGCCGGGCGCTAAGCGCGGCCGTGCGGCAGCGCATCCTGAAAAACCCCTGGTCCCTGATCGTGCCTCCGCGCGCGCCAGAGACGGCGGCGCCGGTGGGGGAGGGGCGGGTTTGATGCAATGCGGCAGGGGTACTTGACTGAATTAGTCGACTTCTTTTATACTTGACCAAAATGATCAAGTACTCCCCAGCATCATGAGACTGACGACCAAAGGCCGCTTCGCGGTAACCGCCATGATCGACCTGGCCATGCGCCAGGATCAGGGCCCCGTTACGCTAGCGGGCATCAGCCAGCGCCAGAAAATTTCCCTCTCTTACCTCGAGCAGCTGTTCGGTAAGCTGCGTCGCCACGAGATCGTGGAGAGCGTGCGCGGCCCGGGTGGCGGCTACAGCCTTGCCCGCAAGGCGGAGGACGTCACGGTGGCCGACATCATCATCGCTGTCGACGAGCCGCTCGACGCGACCCAGTGCGGCGGAAAAGGTAATTGTAACGGAGATGAGGGAACCGGTCGCTGCATGACCCACGAGCTGTGGGCCACGCTGAACCAGAAAATGGTCGAGTATCTCGATTCCGTCTCCCTGAAGAACCTGGTCGACCAGCAGCGCGCCAAATCCCCCGCGGTGTTGCACGACATGCGCGAAGAGTCGGTGGCGCAAGCCGTGGCCGTGCCGCTGGGCAAGGCGGACAAACAGGAAAAGCCCGCGCGTCCGCGGGTGGTGAATTCGGTTTTCAGCCTGGCTCAGTCGTAAGACGGGCAGCCGGCCAGAGAGCACAGAGAAACATCAAGCATAGCGGTCCCTAAAAGGCAGTCATAACGATGAGCACCCCACATTTCCCCATCTACATGGATTACTCGGCCACCACGCCGGTAGACCCGCGCGTGGCGGACAAGATGATTCCGTACCTGCGCGAACAGTTCGGCAATCCGGCTTCGCGCAGCCACGCCTACGGCTGGGATGCCGAACGCGCGGTGGAGGAGGCGCGTGAGCAGGTGGCCGCACTGGTTGGTGCCGATCCGCGCGAGATCGTCTGGACGTCGGGCGCAACCGAGTCCAATAACCTCGCCATCAAGGGCGCGGCCAATTTCTACTCGGGCAAGGGCAAGCACCTCATCACGGTGAAGACCGAGCACAAGGCCGTGCTGGATACCACCCGCGAGCTGGAGCGCCAGGGCTTCGAGGTGACGTATCTCGACGTGCAGGAAAACGGCCTGGTCGACATCGAAGTGCTCAAGGCGGCGATCCGCCCTGACACGATCCTGGTGTCGGTGATGCTGGTGAACAACGAGATCGGCGTGATCCAGGATGTGGCGCAGATCGGCGAGATCTGCCGCGCCAAGGGCATTATTTTCCATTGCGACGCGGCCCAGGCCACCGGCAAGGTGGYGATTGACCTGAACACGCTGAAGTGCGACCTGATGTCGTTCTCGGCGCACAAGACCTATGGCCCCAAGGGTGTTGGCGCGCTGTACGTACGCCGCAAGCCGCGCGTGCGCCTGGAAGCGCAGATGCACGGCGGCGGCCACGAGCGCGGCATGCGCTCGGGCACGCTGGCCACGCACCAGATCGTCGGCATGGGCGAARCCTTCCGCATCGCCCGCGAGGAAATGGCCACGGAAAACGAGCGCATCCGCATGCTGCGCGACCGCCTGTGGCGCGGCCTGTCGGGCATGGAAGAGGTCTACCTGAATGGCGACCTGGAACAGCGCGTGCCGCACAACCTGAATGTCAGCTTCAACTTCGTCGAAGGCGAATCGTTGATCATGGCGATCAAGGACGTGGCGGTGTCGTCGGGCTCGGCCTGCACCTCGGCGTCGCTGGAGCCTTCGTACGTGCTGCGCGCCCTTGGCCGCAACGACGAACTGGCACACAGCTCGATTCGCTTTACGGTAGGCCGTTTCACCACCGAAGAAGAAATCGATTACACCGTCGAACTGCTCAAGAGCAAGATCGCCAAGCTGCGCGACCTGTCGCCGCTGTGGGAAATGTTCAAGGACGGTGTGGACCTGAATTCCATCCAGTGGGCCGCGCACTAAGCGCCAAGGCCCCCGCAAGACCCCATAATTACGCCAAGAGGTAGCCAAAATGTCATACAGCACGAAGGTTCTCGACCACTATGAAAACCCCCGCAACGTGGGCTCGTTCGACAAGAACGATGACGCCGTGGGGACCGGCATGGTCGGCGCGCCGGCTTGCGGAGACGTCATGAAGCTGCAGATCAAGGTCAACGAAGCTGGCGTGATCGAAGACGCCAAGTTCAAGACCTATGGCTGCGGTTCGGCCATCGCATCCTCGTCGCTCGTGACCGAGTGGGTCAAGGGCAAGACCGTGGATCAGGCATTGGAAATCAAGAATACGCACATCGCCGAGGAACTGGCGCTGCCGCCGGTGAAGATCCATTGCTCGATCCTGGCCGAAGACGCCATCAAGGCGGCGGTCGAGGATTACAAGAAGAAGCACGACGGCGCCACCGAACAGAAGGCCGCCTGAGTTCCGCGATCCATCAAGGGATAAAGCACCGATGATCACGCTTACCGAGAAAGCCGCCAAGCATGTGGCGCGCTACCTGGACCGCCGCGGCAAGGGCGTTGGCCTGCGCCTCGGCGTCAAGACGACCGGCTGCTCGGGCCTTGCCTACAAGCTGGAATACGTCGACGACCTGTTGCCGGAAGACAGCGTATTCGAGTCGCACGGCATCAAGGTGATCGTCGATCCGAAGAGCCTGCCGTATATCGACGGCACGGAACTGGACTTCGCGCGCGAAGGCCTGAACGAGGGGTTCCGTTTCAACAACCCCAACGTCAAGGACGAATGCGGTTGCGGAGAGTCGTTCCGGGTCTGAGCGCGCGACGGCTGACGTCTTTGCGCAGAATGGGATGAAACGCGGCATAGTCGGCTTCCACCAGGATGACGAAAGCCTTTGGG